>JBIIUD010000176.1:0-6081 GCA_044340175.1 Verrucomicrobiaceae bacterium | reverse complement strand
CTTCAAAAATCACGGACCTTTCACCCACCGCGAACGTCGCGCTGACTGGCACCGTCGCAGCCGTGGCATCACTCGAACTTAGGTTGACTGTCAGCGCACTGCTCGCGTCACCGTCACGAAACAACCTTCCCGTAGCGGCAGGGTTCGCAGCACTCTCAGAGAAAGCCGGCGGGTCAACTACCATCACCAAGGTTGCAGGTGCCACGGGTAACACCGACCCCACCCCAGGCGAACCGACATCAGATCCAGTCAACGCATTGCCTGCGGTATGCACACCGGCTGAGGCAGCGGCATATCGAGGTTCTAGCAGGTTGGCTCCCGGCACCCAGACCAGAGCCGCTGACGCCTCACCACCCCCGGAAACCCCGGCATGGCCACCCACGGCCAACTGACCATTGCCTTGCACAAAGCCACCCGCAGCATAAGCAAAGGCAAACACTTGGACACCACTCGCGTTAAACAAACGGATTGTGTCATTCTCCCCTAAGTCGGGTGCGCCGACCGATTGAATCACTTGCGTCGTAGGACCGACTCCCCACCAAGCCCGGAAGGCTGCGGCATCCATGGTCGTGAAGAGGACGGACTCACCCGCAGCAATGCTTACCCCTGCACCAACAGCCCACGCCTGGGAACCAGCAAAGTTGCCAGCCGCATTGGTCCAAGTATAACCTCCCAGATTGATGGCGGCACCGCTAAAATTGGTCACCTCCCAATAGTCAGCCGCCCCCACCGGAGCCGTACCTGACTGGCTTGATTGAACCTCGGTCAAAACCAGCGCTGGCAGCGCCCTCAAGGTCACTGGCACCGCCTCTGATGCGGACTTTAATCCTGAGTTGTCCGTGACCACCGCGCGCAACACGTAACTGCCAGCCACGCCTGCAGCCCACTCGAAAACATAGGGACGAGTCGTGCGCTCACCGATCTTCACCGCGCCTTCAAAAAACTCGACCAATGCCACTGAACCGTCGGAGTCACCCACCGCAGCAGCAATGAGCACCGGATTCCCCACTGGAAGGAGGGCATTTGCAGCAGGATGCGTTAGCACCACGCGCGGAGCATCACTTGTGATCGGCGCCCCTAGCGTCCAAATAGCACCGCCCGAGAGAGTGCCCACTAGATTGTCAGGCAGACTGCTCACCGCTTGCTCACCCCTGCCCTCATCAAAACCAAAGCGCCCCACCAAGCCTCCCCCTGAACGAACCGAGGCCGCCATAGTGGACTGAATTTCGCTGGCACTGCGGGAGTAATTCCACACCCGCACCTCGTCAATCACTCCAGGAAAGGCGCCCACCGCCGCTCCGGTGGTGTTGTAAGCGGTGCCGATCGTGGCCGAGTGATTGCTATCAAAACGCGGCAACGCCCCCGCCACAGTCGTTCGAGTGCCCACCAGGATGCCATCCAAATAGAGACTCAACAACCCGCTGGCCGAATCATAACTGGCCACGGCGTGGCGCCAAACTCCCGCCGCTACAGATTCGTGCGTCGCCACCAAAGGATAGTTCGTTCCACCTGTCACGCCCGTCGCTGGAAAGGCTTCAAAATCAATCCCCAGTTTGCCATCGGGCGTCAAACCAAACAGGTAATTCACATCGCTGTTGTTGTTATCGCCTTCCTGGCGCCCTTTGGCGATCAACGGCACCACCGCCAAACTTCCACTCGTGGTCGTCTGCCCTGCCGTCCCGGTGCGCCTGAACCAGCATTCCAAGGTGAAACCGCGTGTCGCCGGACCTCCCACACTTAATGCACCGACGGGCATCGCCACATGATCATTGATGCCGTCGAACCAAAGGGCCGTGTTGGCTGGAATGACGTCGGCAAACACGACTTCAATTAGCAACGGTTCGCTCACCGTCACATAGTCACTGTTGTCCCGCACCCGTGCGGTGTAACTGTAACTGCCTGGAGCCAAGGCCGTCTGGGGCAGTTGGAAAGGCGCCTGCGTTTGCACGCCCGCCGAAACACCATTGATGAAAAACTCAACGGAAACCACCTGACCGTCCTCGTCGGCCGCAGCCGCCTGCACCGCAAACGTAGCCGGGGTAAAGGCACGACCAGTGCTCACCGCAGGGGCGCTCAGGGAAACCGTGGGTCTTTGGGCCGAGGCTTTAAAAAAGGCAAAGCTGAAAGCGTCCTCCGCTGCAGGGAGGTTTTCCAGAGTGGGATTGGCCACTCCTGCCTGCATGTCACGACTTTCGACCACCCAATACTGATTCGCGGGGTCCCACTCATAACTGACCACATTGTCGGAATTGGTCGCTTGCCCCCCGGCCATGCTAACCAAAAGCGTGCCAGTGTCGGGACTCTCTCCAGGGATCGAGATCAACCACCGACCGGTGGAACCCTTGGTCACGGTCACAGGCCCCCCGACCACCGGTGTCGATGCGTCCCCTTTCACCCGACCCAGCGCAGTCAATCCCTGAAAGCCCAGGCGATCCAAGGGCAAGAAGACGAAAGAGACGGGATCTTGTTCATTGGAGGTGGCACCGCCAGCTTGCGCGTTGTCACGAACTCGCAGAGTAAAAGTGCCATCGTCATTGCTCTGCACCGTGGCATAGTTCGCTTCATTCTTCGCGTGATTCGCCAAAACGATGCCATTGCTACTGTTGTAGCCCGAGCCAATGGCCCGCAAATCAAGCGTTGTCACACCACTTCCCAGTTCCCGAAACTCTTGCCCAAAACGAATTTGGGCATTCGCATACAACTGGGTATTGGTGCCACCGTTAGTCCCCGAGGGGTTGCGCGCATACCCCCCAAGCCAAGTGCCATAAGGGAAAAAGCCCACCGCCATGTTGATATTGACTTCACCAATGCCCGCCGTCGGACTCACTCGGTTGACAGGGAGATAATAGAAATTCGCGCCAGCGCCTTCAATGTTTGAGGCGGCGTAGAAAAAGCCAATCGTGTCGCCAAAAGCCGTATTGTCGCGACCATTCTGGGTCACACTGGTGATGACCGTGCCAGCAAGCACGTCATTCGCATTGCCGAAACGCACGTGATAGTCACCCCGGTCAGTCACACTGGTGCCATTGGCATTGGCCGGGATGGAAAAACTTGGCGTCGATGAACCTGGGCGCACGATGCCCCTGACTGACTCACCACTGACGTTGCCATTGTCGAGCTGGGTGACCTCGATCAACCCCACCTCGGTCGTGAGGGCGCGACCATAGATCTGGATCAAAATCGGCGCACTTGTGGTCGGACGTCCTTCGTCATCCGTGGCCACCGCGGTGAAGGTGTAATTGCCCGGTGCTAAACTGCTTTGATTCAACTCATAAGGAGCCAGTGTGTCCGATCCCACGGGTTGCCCGTTGCGCAGGAATTGCACCGAGACCACTTCCCCATCGGCATCAACCGCATCGGCCACAATCTTGAAAACACTCGACTCGTTGATGGTCGTATCCGCACTCGAAAGACTGATCGAAACCGTGGGTGCCGATCGCTTTTCAAAGAAGGCAAAGCTGAACATCGTCTCCTCGGGTGTGCCCCCATCCTCCGCCACAGTGGTCGTGGCGTCCACGATGTCACGGCTTTCAATCACCCAATGATTTTGAAGTTGGTCCCATTCATAGGAAACGATGTTGTCGGTATTGTTGGGACCGCCGCCTTCGCCACAGATTAGAAGGGTACCCGTATCCACGGAATGACCCGGAATGCTGAGGTGCCAGCGACCCACTGGACCCTTTGTTACTGTGAAGTTCGCGCTGCCCATGCCCGCGGTCCCATCGTTGTTGATCCTTCCCAATGCCGTCAGGCCGTCCTTCCCAATGTCGGACAGATTCAGGTAGGCAAACGTGAATCCTCTTTGCGAGTTTTTGTCGCCATTCGTTCCAGTGGTGTTGTCGCGGGTATAAATGGTAAATGAACCATTCGCGTTCGCCCGGGTGTTTGCGAAAAAGGTCGAGCCATCGGCCGACTCTGACGCCAACAAAACACCGTTTTGGGCGGAGTAGCTGGTGTTGATGCCTTGCAGATTGAGCACATTGACGCCTGCACTTTGGACCACCAACTCCGTTCCAACCCGAATGGCGGCATTGGCCACCAAGGTGGACGCGTTCTGAGAATATCCCGCTAGCCAACTGCTGTACGGAAAGAACCCCGCCGCCACATCAATGTTTACTTCTACGCCATTGGGGATTCGAAAACTTGAGATGAAGGAGACAGTAGGACTCGCCACTGTCGCAATCACAGGGGACGCCACAGCGTAAAACGGTCCGATGGTGTCTCCAAACCCGGCGTTATTGCGCCCGTTTTGGGCAACGGACACCACATAGGTTCCGATGTTTCGGTCATTGGTGCCATTGCCAACGTTCACATGATAGTCGCCCCGGTTGACACTCGCCGCGACCGTTTGAAACCCGGAGGAACTACCCAAGCCTGGTGTGAGGGTGATGGAAGTGCCGTTGGTGTTGGTATTGTTGTTTTGTTGCACATAGAACAACCCGACCTCGGTGGTATTCTGCGCGCTGAGAGGAGCATGCAGGAGCAGGAGCGCTAAGGCTGCCAGAGAGTGAATGCGATGGTTCATGGACGAGAGAGAAGTGAGCAAGAGATCAAAAGGGAAAGGGGGTGGAGTGGGTCGGCGCCACGCATCATGGCAGGAGGATCACGGAAGCCGTGCGGAAGACGCCCGCAGCACCAACGGGCACTCGGATCAAACCGACACCCAACAGATCGGGAACCCCTGGCAAGAGCACGCCTGTGACAGCCGCTCTGCCCGCCAGATTGGACAGGCCTGCAGGCAGTGTGAGCGTGCCAGTCAGGCTGCCGTCAGCGTTGCCCAATCGCCCCGACCATGGAGCGGCATTGGCGGGACCCGCCACCGTTAGACTGAAGTTAGTCTGGAGGTTCAGACTGGAAGGCAGCAAAGGCACCGACGCAGGGCTGCTGCTCAAACCGCCACCTTCAATTTCCAAACCGAATTCGGGATCGGTTGATCCGAACTGCGCCAGCAGTTCGCCACTGCTCCGGACAGGCACAAAACCTCGACTCAAGCCAGTCACTTCCAAAGCAGCTGGGAAGCCATTCGCATAGGCCTTTTCCCTCGGGTCCGCCGCCTTAAACCAAAGCGCACCAGGAACCAGCTTTTGCGGCTGTGGCTGCGCCTGCCCGAGATCAGATAAATCCAACACACCTCCGAAATAGGAGACCTTATTTCGATACGGTTGCAGCCAAATCAGGGCTTGTCCGTTGGCTCCTAACCGCATGGCAAAGGTGGCCGCCTGAGCATCGCCAAGTTGCCCTGTCACTGAGATCGCCCCGCTCTTGTTGATGGTCCCCCTGGCCCAGCCAATGCCGGCAGGATAAATCACTCCATCCTGTGGCCCGGCATCCAGGGCCAGATTCAGCCTTTGCACCAGCGGAGGGCTCGCACCAGCATCCGCCAGTCGGAAACCCCGCGCCTGACCCGGTGTTAAGCCGCCATCCGTCCAAGTTCCATCCACGACGGCGCTGCCAGCATCCAGATTCAGGGTCACCCGAAATTCCGGCAGCACCTTGGTCGCCTTGAAGGTCAGAACCAGCTCCGCTTTTTGTTCGCCGGGCAAAAGGGCAAACGTACCTGAGGCGCTGCGTCGCGCCTGACCCGCAAGCGTGACGTTGGCACTCCATGAGCCAGCCCTCGACACGACCAGTCGGGCGATCCCAATGGGTGTGCCATCGGTCTTCTCAAGCAGCGCTTCGTAACCTGCCAACAATCGCGCCGGAAAGGCTCCCACCGCCAAGGGCAGAGCGACGGCTCCGACCACGGTGCGTCCGGCAAGGATCTGCAATTGAAGATCATAAAAGCCATCCAGGCCGGTGATGATTCCGGTCAACCTTCTGGTCACCGGGTCAAATCGAAGCCCACCTGGCAGTCGCCCGCTGATCCGTGCGGTCTGACCAGCCGTCAACCAGACACTCAGATCCAAATCCAGGAAGTCCCCAACGCGCAGCGAGGCAAAAGGATTGCCGCCCATGACAATCTCAGTCAAATCGTCCAACCCATCGCCATCACTATCGGTCCCGCTCAAAGGAGGCACCGTATCGCTGCGGAACCTCAGATTTTGAATGCGCGCATCCAACTCCTCATCGCTTTCAAAGGTC
>JBIIUD010000175.1:0-6083 GCA_044340175.1 Verrucomicrobiaceae bacterium | reverse complement strand
ATCAGCAGCTCCGTCCTCCCCGCGCCCATCAGTCCACCCACCCCTAAGACCTCGCCGGCCCGCAGAGAAAAGCTCACCTCCCGCAGCTCCATCTCACTCCCCTCCGCGCCTCCCGCATTCAGCCCAAGCACCTCCAGCACCACCTCACCCACCGACCCCGCCCGCCTTGGAAAAAGATCCTCAATCGCCCGCCCCACCATGTGCCGGATCACCTGCCCCTTGTCCAGTTCACCCGCCGCCTTCGTCACGATCGACGCCCCATCCCGCAGCACCGTGATGCGATCCGCCACCGCAAACACCTCCTCCAGTTTGTGGGAAATGTAGATGCAAGCGATCCCCCGCTTTTTGAGATCACGCAAAATGTCCAGTAGCACCCTCACCTCATGCTCTGCCAATGCCGCCGTCGGTTCATCCAAAATCAAGATTCGACTCTCCTTCGCCAGTGCCTTCACGATCTCCACCAACTGCTTCTGTCCCACGCCCAGGTCCGCCACCCGCGCCGCAGGGTCCAGTTCCACCTGAAACTTCCCTAGCAGCGCCCGCGCCTCCCGGTACACTTTCGGCCAATCCACCAGCAGACCGCCCACCCGCTTCGGCTCCACCCCGAGAAACAGATTCTCCGCCACCGTCATCTCCTCTACCAGCGCCAACTCCTGATAGATGACCGCGATCCCCGCCCTCCCCGCATCTGCGATGGACGCAAACCGCGCCTCCTCTTCCCCCACCGCAAAACGCCCTTCATAGCTACCATGCGGATGGATCCCCGACAGCAGCTTGATCAGCGTACTTTTACCTGCGCCATTCTCCCCGCACAACGCATGCACCTCCCCGGCTCTCAAATCAAAACTCACCTCACGCAGCGCCTTCACCCCCGGAAAGGACTTCGAAATCCCCTCCGCCTTCAGCACCACGTCACCTGTCGCCAAATCCGCGTTCATCCCCCCATCCTCATCTCAACCCCACCGACAAAGCAAGCCCTGTCTTTTTTTGGCGTGCCGCAAATCAAAGCCCAAAAATCACCGCGGCTGGGTCCACGCGTTCGGTTCGCACCCAAGCATCAGACGAGGCCGCAGGTGCCAATCACGCCCATCGAGAGCTATGGCTCGCGCTTATCATTGACGTTACCCAATCAGCCAAGACCCTGCAATCACGGGGCTTTCCCGGGCAACAGAATGGCTCAACCGTTCTTGAGGTAACCAAAAACGGCGATTCCCATGAGGAGGAGAACGGAGGCAAGGATCATTCCTGAGATCATAATCCTTTTCCCATAGCGCGGAACGCCTTCCACGCCAATGAAAAATTCCAGTTGCGCTTTTCTATCTTCCCGGCAGAATACCCACCCCTATGGCTAAGAAAAGTTGGTTGGAGCGCGATAAGCGCAAACGCAAGACAGTTGAAAAATATGCCCAGCTCCGCGCGGAGTTGAAGGCTGCCGGAGATCATGTGGGCTTGTCCCTGCTTCCCCGTGATGCCAGCCCCACCCGGCTGATCAATCGCTGCCGTGTCTCTGGCCGCCGCCGTGCCTTCATGCGCCGCTTCCAAATGTCCCGGATCACCTTCCGTGAGATGGCCTCCAATGGCCTGATCCCTGGAGTGACCAAATCAAGCTGGTAAGGCCCGCCGCCTTCATCAGCCTCCCGGACTGGACGGCGGGTCATCCGTCCAGGTGCATTGTGCGTGTGGAGCCCGGCTGCTTTCCTTGAATCATGCCCACTTACTCCTACATCGCTGAGGATCCCGAAAAAGGATGCCCTTCTTGCCGCAGAGGTTTTGACCTGCGCCGTCCTATCGATCGGCCTGCCTTAACCCACTGCCCGCTTTGCAAGCAGCCCGTGCTCAAGCGTGTCACGCCTTTCAATACGCCAAAACTGACCAAGCCCGTGTCCGTTAGCGACGCTAAATCCGCAGGATTCACCATCCTCGAAAAGCGTTCGGACGGCTCCTACGAGCGGCTGTGACAGGCAGGTGCTCTGTCGGTTAACCGCACAGACTCCGCCTTCCGCGGAACATTCACGACCCTCTTTTACTTCATGTTCTCCCTCCCCATGTTATGCCCACTGTTTCTGGCTGCCGCCGGACATGGAGAGCTGATCATGGAGTGGCACTTTTCACCTGAAGAACTCGGCTGGAGATCCCTGGCTGTTCTGTTTTTTGTTTTCCTAAACGCCTTCTTCGTGGCAGCGGAGTTCGCCATCGTCAAGGTGCGCAGTTCTCAACTTGAAGCTGCCATTTCTGAAGGCAAAAGCGGTGCGGTCCGTGCCCGCCACCAAGTGCAGCATCTCGACGGCTACCTTTCCGCTACCCAACTCGGCATCACCCTAGCCAGCATCGCCCTGGGCAGCATTGGGGAGCCCTTCATCAATCGCCTCATCCAACCTCTCTTTTTCAAGTTGGGCTTTACCAACGAGGCGGTCATCACGACGTTTTCTTATGTCCTCGCTTACAGCGTCATCACCTTCCTGCACGTGGTCCTGGGTGAATTGATGCCAAAGTCCCTAGCCATCCGGAAATCGCTTGGCACTACCCTGGCCATCAGCACGCCGCTGCATTTTTTCTACACCCTGTTTAAGCCCGCCATCTGGCTCCTCAACGGCACCGCCAACTGGCTCCTGAAGACTTGCCTCAAAATCGAGGCCGTCTCAGAGTCCGAACTCGCCCACTCGGAAGAGGAACTGCGCCACATCGTCGCCGAAAGTGAAAAGTCCTCCGAAGTGACCACCACCGAGAAGGACATCCTCCTCAACGTGCTGGCCCTCAATGACCGCTGTGTGCGCGATGTCATGACCCCGCGCAACCTGGTCGTCTCGCTCGACATTGAGGATAGCTTTCAGGCCAATTTGAAGCTCGCCATCGAGTCCAAACACACACGCTTCCCCCTCGTCAAAGGCCACCTGGATGAAACCATCGGCCTCATTCACATCAAAGATCTGCTGCCGCTTCTGAACAAACCAGATGCGGACCTGCGACAGGTCAAACGCGACCTGCTCATGGTCCCAGAGATGCTGCCCATCGACAAACTCCTGCACCGCTTCCGCGAGACGCGCGCCCACATCGCCCTGGCCGTGGACGAATACGGCGGCGCTGTCGGCATCGTCACGTTTGACAACGTCATGGAGGAGATCGTCGGTGACATTCACGACGAATTCGACGAGGCGGAAAAAGCCGAGTTTGATCTCATCAAAGACCGCGAGGAATTCACTACCGCCGGCACCTTCAATCTCTACGAACTCGAAGAGCTCGCCTCCATCACCTTGGAAAATGAAGAGGTCACCACCATCGGCGGATACGTCACCCAAAAGCTCGGTCATTTGCCCAAAATCGGCGAGACGGTGGAGATCGAAGGCTTCCTCGTCACCGTCACCAAGGCCGACAACCGCCGCATTCTTCAACTCCACTTCAAACGCTTGAGCGAAGACTCAAAAGACACGGCTTCAGGCGCCGAGTAAAGGCCACTGCATCCCGTAGTCTGGATTCATCCTTCCTGCTCATGGATCCACTCCAGAGCCTTCGAATAACTCGCCTGCGTCAGGAAGTGCTTCAATCTCGGCGGCAGATGACCTTCCAGTCGCTCCTGTTCAGCGACCAATCGGAGGGATACCTCCTTCAACTGCTCCAAATGCGCCGCCGCATCCCGCCCCCGCAGATCATGATCCGCAATGACCCGCAGCCGCTGCTCCAGCAGATCTTTTAGCGGTGCCCAAGTTCCTATAGACGGTGTTGCCATGCCACGTCATAAGCCAGTGCATAGCTCATGCCAAGCCGCTTCTATGCACAAAAATTCTCGCTCATTCACCGCCTGTTCGCAGGTTATTCACGCTCATCCTGCGAACAAGCGCAATAACCTGCTCAAAATTTTTAAACCCGCTCTTCGCGTTGAATTAAAACTTCAAAAAAAAGTACCCAATTCACTTGTTAACAGTGTCGTTTTCGACATACAAAGGCAGTGCTCTTTGAAGCGCCTTCATTTTCTACTCCCACTGCCTTTTGCAATTCACGAACCTCTTTCCCGCAGCGCCCAGCCCGATGGATAACGCGCCCCTTTCAGAAGAACCAACACCCCCATTTCCAGACGCCACTCCAACACCGCTTACCGCGAACGAATTCTCGCCCGATCCCTGGGCTTCCATTTGCGATTTGTTGAAGTCACGTCTCGGTTTGGATAACTTTGACCGCTGGTTTGGCCGCGCTCTCGCGGTGGAGATCGGTGGCGGATTCCGCATCCAGGTCGAGAATCCTATCCACCAATTGTGGATCGAGTCGAACTACGCTGTCGCTGTTGCCGATGCCGTCGCTGAAGTCCTCGGCACCGCCGTTCCTGTGGAGATCACCACTGGTAGCGACACCTCTGCCTTGCCTGTTTCCGCCCTTCCCGTGCCGCCCGCCAAAGCCGCCCGCCTCATCTCACCCGCAGTCGAACGGGAGCGCGAAGGACCCGATAGCCGCTACATCACCGAGGAAGCACCGCAGCCTGTGCGCAGCCTTGCTGAAGCCGGACTCAACCCCAAATTCAGCTTCGAGACTTTCGTCGTCGGTTCCAACAGCAGCTACTCCAGCGCGGTCGCCAAAGCCGTCGCTGAAAAACCCGGTCGCATCTACAATCCCCTGTTCTTTTATGGGGCCTCCGGACTGGGAAAAACCCACCTCATGCAGGCCATCGGACGTGAAGTCCTGATGCGCAAAAAGCGCGCCATCGTTCGCTACGTCACCAGTGAGCAATTCACCAATGAGTTCATTGAGGCCATCAAAAAGGGTACCTTCAGCCAGTTCCGCCAAAAATTCCGCAAGGTGGATGTCCTGCTGATCGACGACATCCACTTCCTCGCCGGCAAGGACAGTTGCCAGGAGGAATTTTTCCACACCTTCAACGAACTGTTCAACAACGCCAAGCAGATCGTCCTCGCCAGCGATCGTCCGCCGAGTGAGATCCGCAATTTGGAAAGCCGCCTTGTTTCCCGCTTTGAATGGGGCCTCACCACTCAGATTCAAATGCCGGATTACGAGACGCGGGTCGCCATCCTGCGTCGCAAGCAAATGGACTTTCACACCGAACTCGAGCCCACCGTCCTCGAATTCATGGCCCGCCGGATCAAAGGCAACGTGCGCAAACTCGAGGGCGCACTCATGCGCGTCGTCGCCCACATTTCCCTGGAAGGCAGCACGCCCGATGAATCCACTCTCCATGGCCTTTTGCATGATGTCCTCGACCAAGAACCGACCAAGGCCGTCACGGTGGACCGCATCCAGCGCGTCGTCGCCGCACACTTTGACCTGCGGGTGAGCGACCTGACCGGTCCTCGTCGCCCCAAAAACATCGCAGAGGGTCGGCAGGTGGCCATGTACCTCGTGCGTACCCTCACCAAGCTGCCGCTGACGCAGATTGGCGAGGAGTTTGGCAATCGCGACCACGGCACGGTCATCCACGCTTGCAAGGTCATCGACGGCCGCTTGAGCGCGGAACCCGGCTTCCGCCAGCTTTTGGAAACCCTTTCCGGACGCATCCTGGCCGATTGAACTCCCCCAAAAAATGGAAATCAGGCAAACCCGGCATTTCATTCGACACAACGCGCTTTTCTGTTCAATATCCTTGCCGACTGTGTGACGAGCATTTAATCAGTCGCACAGTTACCGAAGGCTTATGAAGTTTACTATCAGCAAGGAAGAGTTCCTGGATGCCATCCAGCAGGTTCAACACGTCGTCGGAGCCCGCACCACGCTGGCCATCCTTTCCAATGTGCTCCTGCGCGCCAAGGACAATGTTCTGGAATTGACCACCACCGACCTCGACGTCGGCGTCAGTTGCACCGTACCCGCAGAGGTCACCGAAGCCGGTGCCACCACCCTGCCCGCCCGCCGCTTGGCCACCATCATCCGGGAGTTGCCCTCTGAGGAGATCGAAGTCTCCGTGGACCAAAAGAACACAGCCAGTATCCGCAGCGGTCCCTCCTTCTTCAAGGTGCTCGGCCTTTCCAGCGAGGAATTCCCCGCCCTGCCCCAGTTCGACGAAGCGCGTGATTTCCAAATCGAACAGGCCGTCCTCCGCGACTGCTTGCGCAAGACCTCCTATGCCATCTCGACGGACGAGA
>JBIIUD010000184.1:0-5938 GCA_044340175.1 Verrucomicrobiaceae bacterium | reverse complement strand
AGCAGGCAGCGATCTCGCCCGACAAATCCGCCTCGCCTACCAGCTCGCCCTCAACCGCGAACCCAGCGCTATGGAGTTGAGTGACACTTTGCCCGCCGTGCAAAAGCACGACCTCGTTGTGCTCTGCCGCGCCCTCTTCAACAGCAACGAGTTCCTTTTCCTGCCATGAACTCAGAGCGTCTTCAGGCCCACAAGCTTGGCCAAAGCATTCGCCTTCGCATCGAAGGAGAGGAAGCGTTTGCAGCGAAGCTTCAATGCCGAAGCGACATGAATGACATCGTAAGTGCGAAAGCCATGCATGGCCGTGTAGCGGCGTGCGAGCGTGTCGAACTCGGTTTCGATGTCCGTGAGGGTGAGGGGCGTGCAGAGAAGAAAGCGATTTTTGGTCAACTCTGCCTCAAAGTCAGAATGAGCCACCATGGCCATTTCCATCGAGACTCGGGCCGTTCCACCGTTGCGGGTTTCGAAGACCATGCGTTCAATGGCATTGTTCACCTCGAATCGAAGGAGGTCCGTGACCGGAACAGTCCAGCGCCCTGGAGACTTTGGGTCAACAAGCAAGCCTTCGAGTTGATGGCGATTTTTGACATCAAGGTAGTGTCGCACCAATGCATTAGCATCGACGTAGGCATTCATTCCTCGCCGGCAATGATACGGTTGAAGCGCTCCTCATCCCACTCACCGGGCTTCGGCGGCACATACCCCATCTCTCGGAAGCGTTTTGCACGCTCTTCGGCTAGCCGGAAGAACTCGGCTGCGGGATCAGGCTCTTTCTCTTTCTTACGGCTACTCACTTCGATCTTCTTGGGAGCCAGAGTGAAAATCTCGCCAGATCGTGTCGTGATCTCGGCGCAGCCAAACTTCCTCACCGCCGCCAGAATCTTGGCTGACTGCCGATTGAGGTCTCTCAAAGTGAATGTCGCTACCGTGCTCATGTCTGACAACCATTGTCTGACACAACCCAAAAGTCAACCACCTTCCGCCTTATGAATCCTGAACACCTCACCAGCATTGGCCGCACCTTGCTGGATCGCCGCCTGTTCCTCTCGAGTAGCGCCACCGCGCTCGGGTCCATCGCGTTAACGAATCTGCTCGGGCTTGATGGCTTGCTCGCCGCAGAAAATCATAGCCCGATCATTGATCCTGCGCGTCCCTACGCACCGCGGCAGCCGCACTTTCCAGCGAAGGCGAAGAACGTCATCGTCATCTTTTGCGCAGGCGCGGTCAGCCAGCTCGAAACCTGGGATTACAAGCCCGAGCTGATCAAGTGGGACGGCAAACCCCTGCCCGGCGGCCCGGCTGTCACCTTCCAGGGACCCGCAGGCAATCTCGCGCGACCCCAATACGAATTTCGCCAGCGCGGGAAGACCGGCAAATGGGTCAGCGAGATGATTCCGCACCTCGCGGAACTCACCGACGACATCGCGTTTGTGCATTCGCTCACCAGCAAATCGAACACGCATGGCCCAGCGGAGAACTTCCTTTCCACCGGCTTCGTGCTCGATGGCTTTCCCTCCCTCGGTTCGTGGGTGACTTATGCGCTCGGTAGCGAGAGCCAGGAGTTGCCGAGTTACGTCGCCATCCCCGATCCGCGCGGCGTGCCGCAAAACGGAGCCAACAACTGGGGGCCTGGTTTTCTCCCCGCGGCCTTCCAAGGCACCACCATGAGCTCCAAAAACCCCGTCCGCCATCTCACCGCCCCCGGTGTCTCCAAAGCTGCTGACCATGCCGCACGCTCCCTGTTGCAAAAGATGAACGCCCAGCATCTGGAGGCGCATCCCGGCGATAGCAAACTCGCCGCCCGCATCGCCAGCTACGAACTCGCCGCGCGCATGCAACTCAGCGTGCCCGAGATCAACGACCTCAGCACCGAGCCCGCGCACATCCTCAAAAGCTACGGTGCCGACGACCCACAGAACCCCGACAAAGCTGCGTTCGCCAAAAACTGCATCCTCGCCCGCCGTCTCATCGAAAAAGGCGTGCGCTTTGTGCAGCTCTTCAACGGAGCCTACGCCAGCGGTGGCAAACTCAACTGGGACGGCCACAGTGATCTCAAAGCACAGTATGACGTCCACGCGCAGATCCTCGATCAACCCGCCGCCGCGCTCATTCGCGACCTCAAACAGCGCGGCCTATTGCAAGACACCCTCGTCGTCTGGTGCACCGAGTTTGGCCGCATGCCCTTCTTTCAAAAAGGCGCTCAAGGTCGCGATCACAACCCCGACGGCTTCACCTGCTGGATGACTGGCGCCGGCGTCAAGCCCGGCATCAGCCATGGCGTCACCGATGACCTCGGGCAAAAGGCCATCGCCAACATCCACCCGCTGTACCACTTCAACGCCACCATCCTCCACCTGCTCGGTCTCGACTTCGAAAAGCTCAGCTTCGAACACAACGGCATTCAGCGCCGCCTCACCAATGTCGAGGGCAAAGTCATCCACGAGCTGCTGGCGTGACGATTGCCGTAGGGTGTCGGTTATCTGAATTCCGAAATTTTGGCACTCGTGAACGGAGCTGCGGGAATCTTTGCGCACCATGTCAGACGCTTCGCCATCAAACCCTGAAAACCTTGTCTTGCTGCTCACCCAGCATCAAGAGGCGTTGTTTCGTTACATCTTCAGCTTGATCCCCAGTGAGGCGGACGCGCGCGACATCCTGCAGGAGACAAGTCTGGCACTCTATCGTAAGTGGGAACAGTTTGACAGCACGCGGCCGTTTTTGCCTTGGGCCTTCCGGTTTGCCTACTTGCAGGTGCAGAAACATCGTGAGAAGTCAGCCCGCTCGCCGCTGCTGTTCAGCGAGGACATCATTGACCTGCTGGCAAACGAGCGCACACACCTCGAGCCCGTGCTCGACGAGCGACTCCGCCTGCTAGATACCTGCCTGCAAAAACTGTCGCCTCCACAAAAAGACCTCGTCACCGCCCGCTACGGCCTGCGGCAAAGCTCGGAGGAACTCATGCAGCGCTTCGCCCTCAGCCGACGCACCCTTTTCCGCAATCTCGAACTGCTCCGCCAACAGCTCCACGACTGCGTCACCCACCAGCTTCAAACGGAGGGCCTATCATGAATCTCGAATCCCTCATCCACGCTCAGCTCGATGGCGAAATCACCCCCGCCCAGCACGCTGAGCTCGAGGCCCTGCTGCGCGCCGACTGGCAGGCCCGCCACCTCTACCTGGAACTCGCCGACGAACACGCCCGGCTCCTCCATCAGCCCGCCATCCGCACCGGCCGCCTGCACAACGACCCTGCCGAAATCGGCTCGTTCGCCAAAACGACTCCCATCGAAAAATGCATTTTGGCGAATGCGCCTCCCTCGCCCAGGCCCAGGCCATGGCTCCGCCGCCTCCGCCGCCTCCGCTTACCACTCGCCCTAGCCGCGATCATTGCCGTCACTGCTGCTGCCACCCTGTTTTTGTCTCCACCGACCGCCGCCCCCGAGTCCACCGCCAACGGCGTCGCCATGCTCAGTCAGATCCTTGATGCCGAGTTCGAGCGCGCTCCTTTGCAGCGGGGCGATGCCCTCCTGCCCGGTCGCCTCACCTTAGCGCGCGGCCTTGCTCAGCTCGATTTTTTCAGCGGTGCCAGCCTGCTCGTCGAAGGCCCCTGCGAATTAGAAATCCTCTCCGCCTGGGAAGCGCGCTGCCTCAGCGGTCGCGTCCGCGTCCACGTCCCGCCTGCCGCCAAGGGCTTCCTTTTGCACGCACCGGACATGAAGCTGGAGGACCTCGGCACCGAGTTCGCCCTCAATGTCAAGGATGGCACCAGCGCCGTGCATGTCTTTGAGGGGGAAGTCATCGCTCACACCGGTCAACCGCCCGCCAGCTTAAAAGAGGGCATGACCCTCGGCTCCACCTCCCAGGATTTCCTGCCCGTCAGCGAGTTGCCATCCCTCGTCCGCCAGCGCCAGCAGGTCCGCCTCCAAGCCTGGCAGCAGTGGTCCCAGGAAACCCGCCGCGACCCGCGCCTCATCGCCTACTACACCTTCATGCATGGGGCCGAAGATCGCTGGGAGCGCCTCGTGCCCAACGCTGCCGAGCCCAACCGCCCCGTCCACGCCGGCGGCGTCGTGGGTGCCCGCTGGACCGAGGGCCGCTGGCCCGGCAAGGACGCCCTCGAGTTCAAGCGCCCCGGCGACCGCGTCCGCCTCAACCTCGGCGGCACCTACACCGCCCTCACCCTCGCCTGCTGGGTGAAAGTGGACAGCGTGGATAAAAAGTACTCCGGCCTGCTGCTCACCGACGGCTACGACAACGGCGAACCCCACTGGCAGATCTACGAGGACGGCAGCCTCATGTTCTCCCTCATCTATCGCCCGAGCGCGCCCAACCTTCCCCCGGAACCGCGCGGCAAATGGAACCAAATGTACTTCTCCCCGCCTGTCTTCAAATCCGACAACCTCGGCCGCTGGCACCACATCGCCGTCACCTACGACAATCAAAGCGGCCAAGTCATCCAGTACTTTGACGGCACCGAAGTCAGCCGCGAAGTCCACCCGCTGCATCAGCCCAGCCGCCCGCTCACCTTCGGCCCCTGCGAGATCGGCAACTGGGGCCTGCCCACCGAAAACCACGCCTTCCCCATCCGCCACCTCAACGGCGCCATCGACGAATTCACCCTCTACAGCACCGCCCTCGGCCCTTCGGAAGTCCAGTCCCTCTACCAAAACGGGCGCCCCGAGTGATCCTGCGTCACCCGGGGAAAAGGAAAATGCTAAGCATCGAACTCGGCATTCAATTCAACCTCCCGCCTTCGCAATCAGCCAGATTGAAATCGGCTCGTTTGCCAACCCGAGGCCCACCGCTTCGACTCATCAAGGAAGGCGGCGTCCCAGGCAGGGAGAAGCGGATACCGACGCGAGCAACTTGGCAGAACTGATAACAAAATCCTAGCCGCCGAAAAGCCATTTCGTAACAGACGAAGCGCGTGTGGCAAACGACAGCTCCTTTTGCCCCTGCTGTTCCTTCCCCCAGCAGGCGGCGGCTGCCTATCGACTCTGCGTTCAAAGCCTCTGATCAATCTCACCGCCCAGGGAACCCCTTCCTGATCGGTGATGTCGTGCCCTTGGCGCTGGTTTTTTTCACCGGTGGCGCGGCCCTTTGCTGGCAGGTGCTCTGGCAGTTGGATGTGAGTCTCTCTCTGGGTGTCTCTGCTCAAGCCGCGGCCTTCACCATCGTCGTCGTGATGGGTGGACTGGCCTGCGGAGCACTTGCTGGCGGCCTGCTATGCCAGCGCTTTTTGCCGGCGCGGCCGTGGCGCAGTCTTGGCTTGGTCGAAATGACAGCTGCTGGTCTGGCCTGGCTGCCCCGTCTGGTGGAAAGCCCCCACTACGTGCTGCTGACGCTGGCCATTCTGCCCTGCAGTGTGATGATGGGCATGACAGTGCCGTTGATGGGCAGGATCGCCCAAAGCCACGGGCTACCGCTCTCCCGGCTCTACGGGGCCAACACACTCGGTGCGGCGGTCGGCTCATGGCTGGTGGTTCTCCTGCTGCTGCCCCGACTCGGTCACACCGACTCCGCAGCCTGCGTCACGGCAGTGCAACTGGCCGCAGCAGCGCTCTGCCTAGCCATGCCTGCTGGCACACCCGCCCCCGCCAAGCTAAATCGGACCTCCAACCAAACCACCACCGCTTTTCCACCACGCCTGGCCCTCGGTCTCTGCGCCCTCACCGGCGCGGCGACAATGGTGCTCGAGGTGGCCTGGTTCCGCCTGCTGCGCGCCGCTTGGCTAGCGACGTCGGATTCCTTTGCCGTTATGCTCAGTTGCGTGCTGTGTGGACTCGCCCTCGGCGCGTTTCTAGCAAGCCGTCTCCGGCGGGTGCTCGAGAGGCTGCCGCTCATCCTACTCCTTGCCGGCCTCACCGTGCTAGCGAGCACGCCGCTGATCGAGCGCCTCGATCTCTGGACCTCAGCGGGTGGCAGTCATGCTTCGCGC
>JBIIUD010000172.1:0-6204 GCA_044340175.1 Verrucomicrobiaceae bacterium | reverse complement strand
TCGCCGCCAACCGCGCCTCCCCATCATCGATCCAGGTCTTGGTTTTCCAGCCCGTTGCCGGTAACAAGGCATGGCCGATCTCCTTTGCCTCATAGGGCGCAGACAATTCCACAGCCACCCCACTGACACCCTGCCCAAGATGAAATAGCTCACGCCCCGTTTCCAGGGAGAGGTAGGCATTGAGACCGCCAGACTCGCCGTTGTAAATGCCAACGACTTTGAGCTTCTGCGCGTCCAGACTGATGCCACGGCGCATCACCTTCTTTTTTGACTCGTCCGTCTCATTCATCACCTCTTTGAATCGACGCGCCGCCCGGTTCACCATGCTGGACTCATAAACGGTGATCTCATCTCCCAAACCGGCCCTCAATTGACTGGCGGAGTAATCACTGAGCACCACCGTACCCGCCGCCAACTGCAGCTCTCCTGCCACCATGTGCTTGTTGATTTTGTCGAGCTGAGCCCGCGCCTCTTTAGCCTCCAATCCCAAAGCAGGAAACGCCCCCTGCCCCTCCCCAAAGCGCGCATAGAGCATGCCTCCGGCGTACCCCGTCGCCGTCAAAACTTGTGGGTGTGCTCTAGCTTTCTCCACCACAGCCTTCCAGTCACCCTCGGCCTGCGTCTGCTCCAAAAGCAAATGCGGCTCCGCCCCCAGCAGCGTCTCACGAAAATCCGCGTCAAATCCCAGCATCACTGACTTCACCACCACCATCATCAGCACCCCGACGGCTACGCCCAGCAGGGAAATGATCGTGATCACTGACACAAACGACCGCTTCGGACGCAAGTAGCGCCGAGCGAGAAAGGTGGATGCGTCTTTGGCCATGCGTCAAGATTCAGTTCGCTATCATAGACGCCCTCGTCCCTCCTGCAACCCCCTGCCTGCTTTGCTAGCGGACAGCCTTTCCGCGACCTGTCACGATCTCCGCTAGCTCCAACAACAGCGACTCGAGCGCCGCGTAGTATTTCTCTTCCCCTAACGCGCCACGTTGAGCCTTCAGCTTCTCCAGCGCCGTCTCAAGAGCGTCCCGCCGATCCCTCTGTGCCTGACTCAAGCGTTTCTCCTCGTCGCCAGGCACCAGCACCACCTGCCGCGCCCGTCCACCATCCACCGGCTCCGCCGCCCCTGCCTTTGGCTGTGTGCCTTCATAAACCTCTGAGCGTGTACCCACGCCATCGCCATTATCATCCAAGAGCGCATGCTCAGTCGCGATGCGCTCCTCCTCCTCGTAAAACAACCTCACTTCGGCAGTCGCATGCAAATACGCCTCCAACACACTGACTTGGCCATCTTGATCGATGTCGGCCTGTACCAACCCACCGATGGCCTTCGCAAAGGGTATCCCAAAGCGCGTGTAAAACACCTCGTCCCCGCTTTTCGTCGCCGTCACCAGCACCCGCCGCTCGCCCTTCAGCACCCGCGCAAACGGCTCACTGGCAGACCCTGTGTGGACAAACACCAGCTCACCCGCATACGGCTTCAACACCGCCGCCAACTGCTCCGGTGTCAGATCCGGTCCGGTCAGATTAAAGCGTGCTTCACGTCCATCGTAGGTTCCGTGCCCTGTTAGCACCAGCCAGAGGCGCTCGGGTTTCTCTTTGATCCACTGCTCCAGCCGCTTCGTCACCTGATCCAAACACGTTTCACCCGCCACCGGACCGATTTCCTCAAACCCTGCCTCCGCCCGCTTCGCCGCCTCCTGCCAAAGCCGCGCCTGCTCCGCAAAGTCGCGTCCATACGCCTCCGTGCCATCCACCCCGCGCACCACCAGCACACGCACCGGTTCCGCCGCCGCCACCAGCCACGTCACACTGCAGAGCGCCAGCAGAACGCCTCTCATCATGCTAGCCCCGCCCTCCTGCGCAAAATCCACTCTCCCACCAGCAGCCCCAACACCAGCAAAAACACCCAGCCCCCATGCCACAGCGGCTCGATGCGACGATCCATCACCGGCACATTCAGTTTGGCTAGCAAATCAGGCAGCTTGGCCATCTCTGATAGACCGATCACCTGCCCACCCGTGCCCTCCGCCAGCCGCTGCATCCAATCCGTCGCTGGGCGTAAATCCGCCGTTCTCGCTGGCACCGGGTCATGCACCCAACCCGTCGCTTTTTTTCCCATCAGCTGCGGAGCCCCCGCCCCGTCGCCTTCCGCCTCCGCCATCTTCTCGACCACCGCCTCCACCCGATAACTCCCCGCCATCGCATTGACAAACTCCGCCTCAAACAGCCCGGCCTCCCGCAAACTTGGATCGCCATAGAGCACCACCTTTTCCCCGCCCTCCCGCGACACTTCAAAGCGCACCAACGCATCGTCCACCGCTAGAAACGCCGCGTCCCGCACCCGCATCGACAACGCTTTCACCTTGCCACCCTGCCCCTCCGCATCTGTCACCTGCAGCTCCAGCGCGTCCGGCACATCCACCACCGACCAGCGAAACACCTGCCGCCACAGCTTCTCCAAATCCGCCCGCTCCGCCTCACCCCGCATCCCCCAGCGCCATAGGTCCGCCAGCAGCAGCCCCGTCACCCGCCCGGATCCAAAACGCTGCGTCACCAGCGCCGGCCACGATTTTTGATACTCGTCCGTCACCGTCGCCATCAGCGCTGCGCCCGGTTTGATCGAAAACGCCCGATTCATCGCAAAGAACCCCGGCATCTGAGACAACCGCGCTTCCTCATCCGCATCACTGGCGCGCAGCCTCAGCCATGGCTCCAACCAGCCTTCACGCGTCAAATTCAGTCGCCCATCCTCCAGCGGCACCTCCTCCGTCACCTTGTCCAGATACACCGGCAGCATCCGCCCCAGCGGCGTGTGCTCATAGCCGCCTTCACGAAAACTCTCCTGCCCGCCCAGCATCATCACGGATCCTCCACGCTCCGTCACAAACCGCTCCAACAAGCGCTGCTGCTCCGCCGAGAAAAACGCCGCCTCCACATCATCCAGCACCACCGCGCGATACTCCCCGAACAGCTCCGCCGCCGACTTCGGGAAGCCATCCCGCAGTTCTTCCGCATCCCGCGCCTCCAGCCGAATCATCACCGGCTTGTCATAGCGCTGCACCTCCTCCTCACCCTGCGCACCGAAACCGCGAAACAACGGATTGCTCGTCTCCCCAGAGCGACCCCGCCACTCGAACTTCGGCTCCCGCTTCGCAATCCGAATCAGCGCCGGCAGTTGAATCTCCGGATCCGCGGCCAGGGCCCGACGCAAAAACTTGTACTCCCAGTTCGGTCGACCCGACACATACAGCACGCGATACGGCCCCATACCCCGATCCACTGCCAGCCGACGTTCATTGTTCAAAACCGTCACCTCGCCCACACCCACACCCTCCGCCCAGCCCTCAACCGCCAGTTCTTCCGGCTTCTTGGCTCCATCTCCTAACCGCACCCGCAGAAAAGACACCCCCGGCTTAATCCCCGTCAGCTTCAGCCGCGCCGTGCCCGACTCCACCTCACCTGCCACCTTCCCCGTCCCGCTCGCCAACACCTTCCCTCCCTCATCCAGCACGACCACGGTCCACGATCGGTCTTTCCAACCCAAAGCCTTCACCGCCACCGTCAGCGTCACGGGTGCATCCTCAAAGGGCGACTGCGCCACCCGCACTTCTTCCAGCGCCAAATCGGCGCTCACCGGCGTCTCCCGCACCTGCACCGGAAACACCGCCGCCCCTTTTTCCTTCACCAGTTCCTCCGCCAGCGCCGCATCCGCCGCACCGCCGTCCGTCAGCAAAACCACGGCCCCCAGCGACCGCGGCGCGCCCCCGCTACGCAGTGCTCTAACGGTGCGCAAAAGCTCCCCCCCCGTGCCCTCGAATTTCACTTCCGCAATGTCCGGCACACCGCGCAGACGATCCCCTGCCTCAACCAGCCGCAGCTTGAACACCTCCTCCAATTGCGCCATCCACGGTTGCGAGAAATCCAGCGCCGCCTTCACCGCCTCTCCCGATGTCTTTCCCTTGACCTCCGAAGCCAGCGTCATTCGGATCGATCCATCCACCGCCATCACCAGTTCGTTGGCCTTTTTCCGCGCCGCCTCTTCCACCCGCAGCGGATCACACACCATCAGCGCCAGCAGCGCCCACAGCAGCACCTTGCACAGCGCCGCCCCCTTCAGCCTCCCGAACATCCCCGAGCCATAGGCCCGCCACACCAAACCCAGCCCCAGCAGGAACACACCCAAAGCCCAGGGCCACCGCTCCGGATGTGCCCAGGCCCAGGTTGTTTCAGGCATCACATTACAGAGGGGTTAAGGTAAAGCGCCTTTACTTTCACTGAGCCACGTAGTCCACCACGCAGACCTTGTCCAAGAGCGGTTTCAGCTTCGCCACAAACTTCTCATGTTCGGGATGCGGCAGGTACACCTCCAGCCCCGCCTTGTCCTTGAAGCTGACGAAGAAACAGTGCGTGAAGCCGTCGTTCAAGCCCTCAGGACTCACGTTCGTGCCCCATTCAAAACCCGTCACCGTGTCGATCTTCTGACTCAGTTCGATGAAACCCTGCTCAATCCCCTTCACCGCCTCCGCCGAAGCCTCCGCCTTGAATTTGAAAAACACCACGTGCCGATACGCACCCTCTGCCGCCGAACTTGAAATGGAAGTCATCATCAGCGACACCAAAACCAGCACCGCACCACGCACAAACGAAAAACACTTGGTCATAAACTCAGACATATCACCACCCGCCCTTTCCTGTCCACGCAAATCCTTTCCCACCGCTTCCCGCGTTGCTCTTCCGCCACCCTCTGCCATCTTTGGAGATGCCCCCCAGGAAAACCGCGTTCCGCCGCACCACCGAAGCCGTGCCGCCAGACGAACCCCTGCCGCCCGACCCGCTCGTTCTCGACTTCCTCTCTTTCCTGGAAGTCGAGCGCCGCAGTTCCCTGCGCACCCTGGAAAACTACCGCCACGCTCTGCTGACCTTTGCCCGCGACCACAGTCCCACCGCACCGTGCCCCTGGCAGACGCTCTCCGCCGACGACTTCCGCCTCCATCTGTTCCGCTTCATGAAGGCGGAAAAAGGTCGCGCCACCATCCGCCTGCACTTCGCCGCCCTGCGCAGCTTTTACAAATGGCTCAACCAACGCCGCGCCTGGAATCACAATCCGCTGCTCGATGTGCAATTGCCCAAACAGGAAAAAAAACTCCCTGTGGTGCTCACCATCGCTCAGATCGAGTCCATGCTGGTCCTGCCGCTCTCCCTGCCCAAGGACAAACAAGCCCCGGCCTGGGCACCTGAGCGAGACGCCGCCATCTTGGAAATGTTTTACTCCACCGGCATGCGCTTGAGTGAGCTGGCCAGTCTGGATGTGCCCGACCTCGACACCTACTCCGAAACCGTCCGCGTTTTCGGCAAAGGTCGCAAAGAACGTCTCTGCCCCGTCGGCACGCCCGCGCTCGCAGCCGTGCAGCGTTACCGCCAAAAAGCCTCCGTTCATGAGGGTCCGCTTTTTCTCAGCAAACTCCGCCGCCGCATCACCTCGCAGGCGCTGGCCGACATCGTGGACAAGTACTGGAAGCTCTCCGGCCTACCGATCCACGTCACCCCGCACAAATTCCGCCACAGCTTCGCCACCCATCTCCTGAACGCCGGAGCTGATCTCCGCAGCGTGCAGTCCCTGCTCGGTCATGCCAGCCTCAGCACCACGCAGATCTACACCCACGTCTCCACCCAGCGCATGAAGGAAGTGTACGACGCCGCTCACCCCCGCGCTTAGTTGCGCCGTGGTGCGATCGACGCAACTCAAGCTCGTAGCCGAAGACGTGAGTCTTTCCCGCGCAGCGTGTGGAGCCTGAAGAGCGAAAGAAAAGCCGCTCGGCCTTCGGAGAGGGAAAACTCACGTTTTCTGCTACGCCATATCGGCAGACGTCAACTCAGGCTCGTAGCGGAAGACGTGAGTCTTTCCCGCGCAGCGTATGGAGCCTGAAGAGTGTAAGAAAAGCCGCTCGGCCTTCGGAGAAGGGAAAACTCACGTTTTCTGCTACGCCATATAAGCAGAGGTCAACTCAGGCTCGTAGCCGAAGACGTGAGTCTTTCCCGCGCAGCGTGTGGAGCCTGAAGAGCGAAAGAAAAGCCGCTCGGCCTTCGGAGAAAGGAAAACTCACGTTTTCCGCTACGCACCAAAGCCACCGTGCTACCCCCCTTAACTCCTATTTCCCCTCCTCCGGCGGACGCCGAAACTCACGTCCCTCACCCACCCGC
>JBIIUD010000173.1:0-6204 GCA_044340175.1 Verrucomicrobiaceae bacterium | reverse complement strand
GACCCTTTCGGAAATTTACCGCTGGCCCTACGTCCGGAATTGGTCGGAGCAGCGTCGGATCGCACTGGAACGCTTTGTCCATAGCCGTTTTGTCATCCTGCCTTTCAACCAGAAACTGGCCTGGACTTGGGCGGAACTCACAGGCCGCACGATGAGAGGGCAGCCCATGTCCCTTGCTGATTCATGGATTGCCGCCACCGCCCTTCTTCACAAGCTGCCGCTGATTACTCACAACGCCCGCCATTTTGAAGGGGTGCCAGGCCTATCCATCATCACCGAAGCCTGATTCATGCCCATCACCCTTTCCCTCCAACTGCTTCTGCGTCAGCCCTACTCACGGGGCACGTACCGCACCATCCTGGAAGACATCCTCCCCAGCGGCACGCTTTAGTGTCAACAATAGTTTATCTGCTATCTTATTCTGCCTTCATCAACGCGGCCGAGCATTTCGTGAAGGGCAAGCGCCAGAACCAACTGAGCGAGGAGAACATCACCAAGATCATCGACACCTACCAGCAACGCACCGAGGAGACTCGATACTCGCGGCGGGTGGGGATGGAGGAGATTGAGAAGAACGATTTCAACCTGAACATCTCCCGCTACATCAGCACGGCAGTCGGGGAGGATGAGATCGACTTGGGAGTGACGAATGCTGCTCTGGTGGATCTTGAAAAGTCGATTCGGGAGGCGACGGCGAAGCACAACGAGTTCTTAAAGGCGTTGGGGCTGCCACTGCTGCCGGGGTGAGGGTGGGGCAGTCAGGAAAAAGTTAACAGCCAAACTAAGGCTGACCTTTGGGCTGATCAGCGGACGGACGGGGACTGTGTTTTTGCCAACGCGCCTGCGGGGGTTTGGACGTTTAGCGAGGGTTGATTGGCTGTTGTTCTCTTCTCCTTTTTTCCTGGTGGAGCAGGCGTTGTTGACGAGGGCTGCGGATTGTGACTGGTTCAGGCCATGAGCGAGGCTGAATCGACGGTAATGAGCGTGTCTGAACTGACGCGGGGGATTCGTCTGCTGTTGGAGGAGAACATCGGCAGCGTTTGGGTGGAAGGGGAAGTCAGTAACCTGCGGCGGCAAGCGTCGGGGCATCAGTATTTCACGCTCAAAGATGAGGGTGCGCAGCTCTCCTGTGTGCTGTTTCGCGGCAACGCGGCGCGTTCGGCGGTGAGGCTGGCCGATGGTGTGGCGGTGCGGCTGCTGGGGGAGGTGTCTGTGTATGAGGCTCGTGGGAACTACCAGCTCATTGTGCGGCAGTTGCAGGCGCAGGGGCAAGGCACGCTGCAGGCTCGGTTTGAGGCGCTCAAGGCGCGGCTGCATGAGGAGGGCCTCTTTGATCAAGCTCAGAAGCAGCCCATCCCGAAGTTTCCACGCGTGGTGGTGCTGGTCACCTCTCCCACGGGTGCGGCGATCCGTGACATGCTGAACATTCTGGGCCGGCGGGCCCCATGGCTGCGAGTGCTGGTTTGTCCCGTGCGGGTGCAGGGGGCTGGGGCCGAAGAAGAAATCGCCACAGCGGTGCGGGTGCTGAACGACTGGAAGGCGCGGGGAATACCGCGTCCCGACACCATCGTGGTGGGGCGGGGCGGGGGCAGCCTGGAGGATCTTTGGAATTTCAATGAGGAGGTGGTGGCGCGGGCGATCTTCGAGAGTCAGATCCCGATCATTTCCGCGGTGGGGCATGAGATCGATTTCACCATTGCCGATTTTGTGGCGGATCTGCGGGCCCCGACGCCCAGTGCTGCGGCCGAGCTGCTGGCACCGGATTTGGCGGAGTTGAAGCGGCACTTTGACGCGCTGAACAGGCGCATGAAGACGCGGGTGGAGACGGTGCTGGATCGGCAGGCGCAGTTTCTGACGCTGGCGCGGAAAGGGGCCCTGGCCCATGAACCCCGGCGTCAACTGGCGGAGGCGGAGCAAAGGGTCGATGACCGGGAGGCGCGTCTGCGGGACGCGGCCCGGCAATGCCTGGACCAGCAGCAGGAGCGCTGTCGCGACCTGGGGTTGCGGTTGGAGCGTCGGCACCCTGTGCGGGTGATGGCGGATGTGGAGCATCGCTGCGCCTTGCTGACGCAGCGTCTGCGCCAGGGCGTCAAACACCGACTGGAGTCCCTGACGGAAGGCTTGAAAAATCGCGAGGAACAATTGCGGCTGCTGGGGCCGATGTCGGTGCTTTCGCGGGGCTTCTCCTACACGCTGAATGCGGCCGGGAAAGTGATGCGATCACCTGCCGATGTGATGGCGGGAGAGGAGATTGCGACCCATCTGGAGCATGGCGTCGTGAAGAGCGTTGTGAAGCCAAGCTGATGCCGCTGTCGCGGTGATGTCTCAAATCTCAAGGTTCCAGGAAGGTGAGGTCGGGATGGCGGGCGCAGAGGGCTCGGGCCTCGGTGTCGGTCATGACGGTAAAGGCGGTGGACAAGCCGTCGGCTAAGGCGGCGGTGGGGGCCAGGGCGTAACGGCGACGGGGGGTGACGGGCACGGGTTGGTAGGTGCGCGGGTCCATGATGTGCCGGCCTTGTTCGGCAAAGCCGGTGCCAGACAGGGCCTGATTGCAGAGAGGGATTTCCCGCAGACCGTGTTGTTCATCGAGTCGGACGATCCAAGCGGGCTCGGTGTTGGGGCGACCGAGGGCGAGCAGGGTGCTGTCTCCGGCGTTCAGCAGCGCGTTGTGGATGCCCCAGTCATGCAGCACGTTCACGGCTTGGTCGAGGGCGTAGCCTTTCCCAATCGACCCCAGGTCCAAGGTCAACGGACTGGCATGGACGGTGATGGACAGGTCTTCTTCATGCAGGTCGAAAAGGTGGCTGCCAATGAGTCCGCGGATGGCGTCGATCTCTTCAGGGTCGGGGGTGCGGGGACTGCCATCGGGATGCTGCCAGAGGCGCATCAGGGGGGCAATGGTGATGTCGAGAGCGCCCGCTGTTTCCGCATGGAGCGCCTTGGCCAAGGCAAGGCAGTCCCAGGTGGCTAAGGACACATGACTGCGTTGGCCGGGTTTCAGGTTGCCCAGGCGCCAGATTTCACTGGTAGGACGGAAACGGCTGAGCTCTTCCTCCAATCGCTCGACCTCCAAACGGACCGCATTGGCCGCCTGCTCGGCATAGGTGGCGTCGATATCATCCTGGGCGATGACCACCGTGAAGGTGGTGGCCATGGCGTCGAAGTGGTGGGGGATAGGGGCGGCGGCCGACATGTCAGGAGAGGCCAAGACTAAGCGCTGGGCGGCTCAGGGGCGGGAGGACCTTGCTCTGCGCTGGGGCTGGGAGTGGGTGCGGGAAAAGGTGGCCCAAAGGGAGTGGCCGGTGGCGGCGGTGGTGGTGGCGGCGCTGAGGGCAAGGGTTTGGGGGCAGGGGCAGGCGCAGGCGCAGGCGCAGGCGCAGGCAAGCCCTGCCGACGCGCCATCAAGTGCTCCCAGAGGTCTTGTTTGACGAGCATGAACAGAGGGATGCCGGGGCGCAGACCATGTAGGCCAGTGTCTTTGTAGTCGGACGCATCGATCTGACTGAGCACCGCCGCGCGCTGGCTTTCTTCGGCGATGATGATCTCGGCGGTCAGCGGTGAGGGGGGCGTGGCTTGGTAACCGACTTTGGGGAGAGACCGGAAGTACCAGGGCAGGGGCCAGCCTTGATCGCGATTGATGACCTGGATGGCGGGCGGGTCGTCGGGTGTGAGTTGGGCCAGTTCCTTGACCGTGCCGACGAGTTGCAACAGGTGGGTGCTGGTGTGCGAATAGACATAGGGATTGCGCGGGTCTGCCTTGTAATGGCCGATCACGAGCATGGATTCGTCGCACAAATGGTAGATGCCAAGACCGAGGGCGACCTGGAAGGAAATATTGGCCAGACCCTTTGAGAACAGACCCCAAAGTGCCGCCGCGCCGACGCCGGCGAGCAGGGTCAGGGCATGTTGCGCGCTGAGGATGGACCACGGCGTCTTGTAGGCTAAGATCGAGTAGGCGGTGAAGAGACCCAGGGTGTAAAGCGAAAGGAAGATCAGGAAACGCTGCTTTTTGTCGTTCTTATGATTGCCCAGGAAAGCGTGCAGCATGCCGACAAAGCCAAGCCCGCCGATGAGGGCTTCGGTCCAGACCAAGCCATCCTTGCGCCAGAAAATGAGGGTCAGATAGTAGTGCCAGGGCTTCTCGTGGCCACTGCCCTCGGAACGTTGCAGGTAGTTGCCATAGGTGGTGAGGCTTTCTTTGACGCTGACCCAATCACGGAACAGGCCAGAGTAAGAAGCCACGGAGACAATCACGGCACTGACGAAAAGGATCTGCCAGGGTTTCCATGGGTTGGTCTTGGCACCGAAACTGTTGAGTCGAATCCGTTTGGCTTCGCGGTCTTCAATCAAAAAAGCGGCGATGTTCCAAGCGATGAACGCTGCGGCCACATTGAGGACGAAGGTCTCCTTGGTGGCGTGTTGGAAGCCGATGGAGGCTCCACAGAGGATCAGCCAAAGACGATTTCCTGAGGCGACAAAGCGCCACCAGGAGGCCAGGGAGATGGCGACCAGCAGCACCAGCAGCATTTCCATGATGTAGTAGCGGCTGTAATAGACCATCATGGGGGACACGGCGCCCAGCAGCATGGCGATGAGAGTGGCGCGCGCTCCGAAGAGGGGCAGGAACAAAAGGGCGCCCAACATTACGCCCAAGCCGCACAGCGCGGGGATGTGGCGCAGACCGGCCTCCGTCCAGGTCTCAGGCACACCCCAACCGGCAAGCTTGCCATAGGCCCAGGAGACCTGGTGCAGGCCTGGCCCATGATAATCGGATGGATCGTAATCGAAGCCTTTGCCCTCCCAGAAATCGGCGAACTTCGTGGCCAGGATCGCCTCATCCGTGTGCATCGGACGGGTGTCCAGGGCGATGAAGCGATAGTACGAGCCGAGGCCCAGCGACAATGCTAACAGAAGCAGGAGAGCGGGCAGTGAAAGGCGATCGTTTTTCTGAACCATGAGCAGGCGCAGTGGAATGGAGGGGGGCGGGCCTGTCAAGCGGGTAGGGCTGCAATCCGGGGGAGAGGCTTGTGGGTTTTGGGACGATTCCGACACACAGGCATGGGTGAATCCTGAAAGCCGCCCATGCGCGATCCCTGTTGTTGTTCCAAGATTCAGCCGTTCTTGCCCGGTATCGTTGAGATGCAGGGACGGCGAACCGCAAAGTCTTGGAATCCCGAGCGAGGCTGCGGCTGAGACATTCTGAATCACGGAGTTCGTGATGGAGGACCAGAGGCGGTTGAAATGAGGAAGGGATGCGGCATGATGGGGTGATGCCTCTTGATGACGCACATGCTTTTATGATGGCCGGACTCAGTGAGCCGGACGTGGAGGAGATCCTGGCGGATCTGGATTTCCTGCATTCGCGGGCGACGTGGCCTTATACCCTGGATCGAACACGGGATATGGTGGTCACTTCTCCGGACATCCTGCTTGAGTTTCTGCGGTCGGTGGAGCGTGGCGCGCTGCGCAGTGCTCTGATTCCGCGGCAAGTGAAACGGTTGGTCGAATAAACGGCGGGAGCTTGTGCTTTACAGGGTGAGATTTGCGGGTTTGGATGGGCCATGACCGAACCTTCTCCGACTGATGTGGCGCTGTCCCGCCAAGACAATCTCAATCTGTTTTTTCGCAATGGCCGGACCGTGATCCTGCCGATCGATCACGCTGTGGCAATCCCCGTGCCAGGCCTTTCGGATCCGATGGGACTGGTGGACCAGACACGGCCTTTTGTGGATGGTTATGTGCTCAATCTGGGGTTGGCGATGCGATTGGGCGAGGCGCTCGAAGGTAAGGGGGTCTGTCTGCGCACGGATGTGTACAATGTGCGGACGGAGGGAGAAGGCGCGGGTAGCATCGCGATGTATGGCATCGAGGAGGCGGAAATGATCGGTGCCAGTGCCGTGATGAACATGCTCTACACCGGTGGTCCCAATGAGAAGGTGAACTTCCAGGAGTGCGCGGATTTGATTCGGTTGAGTTTGGACTCAGCTGTGCCCGTGATCCTGGAGGCGCTGCCGAAGGGGCTCGGCCAGCCGGCGGCTTACACCGTGGAGAATGTGGGCTTTGCGGCGCGGTTGGCGGCAGAACTGGGCGCGGATGTGGTGAAGGTGCCGTATCCGACGAATGGGACCGTGGAGGACTTCCGGCGTATCGTTGAATCGACCTTCATCCCGGTGATCATCCTGGGCGGAGCGGCGATGGGGGATG
>JBIIUD010000171.1:0-6214 GCA_044340175.1 Verrucomicrobiaceae bacterium | reverse complement strand
ATTGCCCCTGTCTGAAGGCTGACTTCGCGGGCAACTGCCCCCTCCACACCGATATCCCCGCTTGCAATTCACCCCAAACTGGCTAGACACAACGCTCCCATGGCTTCCACACCTGTAATCAACCTCCGCCGCGGACAGGCCGTCCGGCACAACAACGACGTCTGCATCATCACCGACATGGAGCATAAGACGCCACCACGCATGGCGTCCTACGTGCAAATGTCCATCAAGAGTCTTGCCACCGGTCGTGTACACAATTTGCGCCTGACCTCCAACGAGTCGCTCGACGGCGTCAATCTTGAGCGCGAACCTCATGAATTCAGCTACATTGATGGCGACGGCTACCACTTCCTCCATCCGGAAACCTTTGAGGACGTGCTTGTTGGCAATGACGTCATCACCGCCGTGAAGCAGTTCCTGATCGAAGGTCAAAAATACAACATCGTCTTCACTGACGGCACCGTTGCTGCCGTCGAACTTCCGGCCTCCATCTCCATGCTCGTCACTGACGCCCCTGATGGTGTTAAGGGCGATTCCGCCAACAACGTTTACAAGGCCGTCACCACCGAAACTGGACTTACCGTGCAGGTGCCTCTCTTCATCGTCACTGGCGAGCGGATCAGCGTCAAGACTGAAGACAGCAGCTACCTTGGACGGGCTTAGTCCGTCGTCGTTACCTTCTTTTTCCATACCCTAAAGGGAGGCTACTCAGCCTCCCTTTTTTGTGCCTTCAACCAACTTTGGCGACCTCTGAGGCATATGCACGACCAACGTCGCCACGATCAAGAGAACTGCCCCTAGCCAACCCAAAGGCGGAAGCCGCTCCTTCAGGAAAAGCCAAGCTGCCAGCGCCGCAAAGAGAGACTCGGTGCTAACAATGACCGCCGTCTCCGTCGCTTGTGTCGATCTCATCGCCGCTGAGAAAAGCGTAAACATCAGCGCGCTCGAAAGCACCCCCACAAACAAAAGGTCTGGCATCGCCTTCCATAGTCCCGCCGCGTTGACTTCCTCAAACCATCCCGTTCCCAAACCCCCAAGAACACCCACAACGACAAATTGCAGCGCCGTGAAAGCCGAGGGCATCCCCTCACTCGAACCCACACCGACCAACACCACATAGAGGGCCCAAAAGATCGCTGAGATCGCCACCAGCATATCCCCCTGTGAAAAAGCACTCAATGTGCCGCCACCAAGGAGCCATGTCCCAACTGCGGACAGTCCGACCGCGACCCAAACCCAGGCTGTCGGCGTGCGCCGATGCATCACCCAGACCACAAACGGCGTCACTACCACATACAACGACGTCAGAAAACCGGCATTTGTCACCGACGCCGTCACAATGCCAATCTGTTGAAATAAAGCCCCACCAAAAAAAGCCAACCCCGCCAAAACACTCGAACTCAGTAATCGCTTTGGATTCCAATCAGGCCCTGCCGCGTGCCATTCTCTCAGGGCTAGCGGCGCCAGAATGGCGATGGCTAAAACCGACCTTGCCGCCACAAACAGCAGTGGTCCGATGTGTTCCATCGCCGTTTTCTGAAACAGGAACGCGAATCCCCACACCGCAGCGCAGGCAATGAGGAGAAGATCGGCACGGAGACGGGACACTTCATTTCATGACATGGTTTAGCCAGCAATGCCAAAACCTTCTGGGGTTCAGACACAACTCAGATTCAGCCCACCCTATCAGCCCCGAAAACCCCGAAGCCTCAACGCATTGCCAATCACCGATACCGAACTCAGGCTCATCGCCAAGCCCGCGATCATCGGACTTAGCAGCACCCCGGTCCACGGATACAGCATGCCCACAGCGATGGCGATTCCCACCACGTTGTAGACAAAAGCAAATACCAGGTTCTGCCGAATGTTCCCCATCATGGCCTTTCCAAGCCGTATCGCTTGCACGATGCCCCGTAAGTCCCCCCGCACCAGTGTCACTGGCGCACTCTCCATCGCGATGTCCGCCCCGGTGCCCATCGCGATCCCCACATCTGCGGCCGCCAGCGCAGGCGCATCATTGATGCCGTCCCCTGCCATACCCACCACCTCACCAGCACGCTTCAGGCCACTCACCAGCGTATGTTTTTCCTGGGGTGTCAGTCCTGCATGAAAGTCCACTAGCTCCAATGCCCCAGCCAGATGGCGAGCGGTGCGTTCATTGTCACCGGTCATCATGATCACCTTCACACCCATCTCCCTCAGCGCGGCCAGCGCTGCAGGCGTGCTCCCTTTCACCGGGTCTGCCACCACCAACGCTCCGGTAGCCACACCATCGACCGCCACGAGCAACGCCGTCCGCCCCGCCTCCTGCGCCGTCACTACCTGCGCTTCCAGTTCCAGCACCCTTGCTACGCCCTGAGCTTGCAAAAAGCCTGCGTTGCCCACCAGCACGCGCCGCCCCTCCACCTCAGCAGAGATACCCCCACCTGGAGTCGCCTCAAAGCCGATCACCTCAGGCAGATCCAACCCTGTCGCGGCCATCAGCACCGCACGTGCCAGAGGATGCTCACTCTGCCGCTCCAGCGCCGCCACCCACCGTAACAGATCCGCTGCAGCAACCGCGCCACCCGGCAACAGTACGGTTTCCGTCACCACTGGCTTCCCCTCCGTCAAAGTGCCCGTCTTATCCACTGCCAGCACTGTCAGCGACGCCAATTTCTCAATGGCCTCCGCATTCCGAATCAGCACCCCCAGCCGCGCCCCTTGGCCGATGCCCACCATCACACTCATCGGCGTGGCCAAACCGAGCGCACACGGACAGGCAATGATCAGCACTGACACGGCGCTGGTGATGGCATAAGCCAAAGTTGGCTCTGGTCCCAGCCATAGCCAAAGCGCAAACGTTAGCCCAGCTGCCACCAGCACCCCAGGTACAAACCACGCCGAGACCCGATCCGCCAAAGCCTGCACTGGCGCGCGACTGCGTTGTGCCTCTGCCACGAGCTTCACCATTTGCCCCAACAAACTTTCCGTCCCCACCTTCTTCGTCTCGATCACCAGACTGCCGTTTTGATTGATCGTCCCACCCGTAACTGCATCCCCCACCGCCTTCTCCACCGGCAGCGGTTCCCCCGTCAGCATCGCTTCATCCACCACACTCGCCCCCTCGATCACCACCCCATCCACTGGCACCTTTTCCCCCGGGCGCACTCTCAGCCGCATGCCGTGGCTCACCTCAGCTAACGCTACCTCCACATCTCCCGCAGGCGTCACTTGGCGCGCCGACTTCACTTGCAGACCCATCAGTTCCGCCAGCGCCCGCCCTGTGCCAGCCCGGGCACGCAGTTCCAACACCTGTCCCAACAACACCAAGACGATGATCACCGCCGCCGCCTCAAAATAAATCGGCAATCGCCCATGCGCATCCGCCAAACTCGCTGGAAACACACCCGGCAGCAGCATTACCACCACACTGAACCCAAACGCTGCCCCCACTCCCAGAGCGATCAGCGTGAACATATTCAGACTCCCATGCCTTAGTGACAGCCAAGCACGCACGAAGAACGGCCCTCCTGCCCCCAGCACCACCACTGCGCTCAGGCCAAACTGCACCCATCGTGCCACCTCCCCATTGGCCCACTCCGCATGTCGCCACGCAGGCACCAGATGCGCCATCGCCAAAACAAACACCGGTAGTGTCAGCACTGCCGCCCACAGCAAGCGCTGTGTCATCCCCCGCAACTCGCCCCCGTCGTCTTCAGCCGGACCGAAGGCCGGATTCCGCTCAAGCGCCATCCCACACTTCGGGCACGCACCTGGTCGATCCGACTCCACCCCTGGACACATCGGGCAAAAATACAGCGCCCCCGCAGGTGGAGCCACCACCTGCGCATGACCACAGCACGAGGACTTCGTCGGCAGAGGCACAGAAACGGCTGCCGGCTTGCCACCGCAGCATGAGCCCGACTTCGGCTCAGGGGAAATTTGGGAAGGCACACTCATATACCCGAAGTTAACCATGACACCCCCACAGCCCCCTGTCTCCCCCGATCTTGTCCAACTCTCCCCCGAAAGCCACCTGTGAAGTTCCCCCAAATTCTCCAAATCGGCCCGAAATTTGCTCTTCAAATCCGCAATGTCCTCCGATTACACCCCTCTCACGATCCTCTCTGCCACTGCCAGCGCTGGCCTACTCACCGAAGGCTGGAACCTCGCCACATTGACGGAGGACCCAGAAAGCTATCGGCAGTTCCGCCTCTTTGTCCCTTTCTCCTGCCCCTTTTCCGCACCGCCCGTGGTGCAAGCAGGACTGTCCGGGTTTGACATCGATCAAGGCACCAGCGCCCGACTTTCAGTCAATGTCATGAACATCACCGCTGAGGGTTTTGAGATAACGTTGACCACCTGGCTGGACACATTGGTCTATGCGGCAGAGGTCAGTTGGCTGGCGATTGGTCCCTAACCTCAGGCAGACTCCGCCGACTTTGGATCGGGCGCGGCCATGGACTCGGCGCGCTTGTTCTTCATGAAGCGCACATCCTTGGCATCCGTGATGAAGATGGTGTCTTCGCAAATGTTCTTGGCGTGGTCGCCGACACGCTCTAAAAATCGCGCGATGAAGATGAGGTGCAGGTAGCCCTCCAGCGGGCTGGCGTGACTCTCCATGACGCGCAGCATCTCCCGGTCGAACTCTTTTTCAGCAGCATCGAGCTGCTTATCAGCAGCGCGGGCAACAGCAGCGGCTTCGGTGTCGCCACTCACAAAGGCGGCGAGGGTGGCCTCCAAGTTGCTCAGGCAGAGCTCGAATAAAGGCTGAATAAGTTTCAGCTCCGTCATCTCAGGCAACTGATTGATGACGCGGGCACGTTTGGCGATGCCCGCAGCTTGGTCAGCGATGCGCTCCATGTTGTTGGCGACACGCAGGGTGCCCATGATCTGGCGGAGATCGATGGCCGCAGGCTGGAACTTCAGCAACATCTCCATGCCGATCTGATCCACTTCTTTCTCAAGTTGGTTGACGTCCTGGTCGGAGGCGATGGCCTCGTTACAGAGATCTGTGTCACGCTCCAAAAGACCACGGCGGGCAGCGTCGAGGTTTTTTCGGGTGATGCTGATCATGATCAGCACTTTCTCGCGCATGGTGCGCAGGGCTTTGTCGTAGCTAGAGAGAATGTGTTCTTGCATGGGGGCATTCGGTCGCTGGGTCAAGCGCTTCCATGTGACACTTACGACACCTCTCCCCGACTCTCTAGCGGCATTTTCGGTTGATTGTCAATACCGGTGGACACGGCATCACCCTTGGGCTTGCGATTCGTGCGCTGGCAGAAGTCGTCATAAGTCACGACCTCGAAGCTGCCATCCTGATGTTCAAGGATCGCCGTCATCGACTCCACCCAGTCACCCGAGTTCAGGTAATGCACGGGTCCGACGAGTTTGTTGGCGGGTTGGTGGATGTGACCGCAGATGATACCCCGGCATTTTTTCCACTCGGCGAGCTGCTGGAGCTGCTCCTCATAGCGTCCCACGAAGTTGACGGCGGATTTGACCTTCAGCTTCACCCAGCGGCTCAGCGAGAAGCTCTCCTTGCCACGCCAGCGCCGCCAGCCGTTGTAAAGTCGGTTGATGCGGAGAAGCAGGTTGTAACCAATGGCACCCGCCTTCGCCATCCAGGGGTGTTTGGTCGTCACGGCATCGAAACCATCGCCATGGACCACCAAGTAGTCACCATGCCGGGTTCGGTGGATGTATTCGTTGGTGAGATGAAAATTCTGCACTTTCATCGGCAAAAAGCGGTCCAAGATGTCGTCATGGTTGCCCCGCAGGTAGATGACCTCAGTGTTCTCCTTTTCCATCTTGCGCAGCACCGTACGCACGAAGTGTGTGTGGCCGGTATTCCAACCACCAGAGCGGCGCAGGTGCCAAGCGTCGATGATGTCTCCATTGAGAATCAGTTTTTCGCACAAGGTATTGCGCAGAAAGTGCGAGGCCTGGGCGGACTTGCACTCCGGCACGCCGAGGTGGATGTCTGACATGATCAGTGTCTTGACGGAAAGCTTGGCTTTTTTCTCCGTGAGCGGCAGGGTTTCTTCAGTCATGTCGTTCGTCAATGGCCGCTATCGGCGGGTGTTCTATCTTGGGCGGCATCATGCCACGGGCCTGGAAAAGTTCGCCTTCGAATTGGTCGATCACTCTGCCCCAGGAATGCTCCAGAGCAGTCGCGCGGGCGCTTTGCCGCATTGATTCTGGCAGCGGTGTACGGCTGATGCCCTGGATG
>JBIIUD010000602.1:0-3038 GCA_044340175.1 Verrucomicrobiaceae bacterium | reverse complement strand
AGCGCACGGGCAGCAATGGTGTAGGTGCCGTGGTCAGTCGTGTCGTCACGGCCACCCCTGGCAACGTGCCCCAGATTCGCTTTGCGGCTCCCACTTCGTCTGTGGATGAGGGGGCGGGGAAGGTCTCTATCGCAGTCACCATCCAGCCAGCGTCTGAAACAAGCGTGACCCTTCCAGTAAGTGTGTCTGGCGAGGCGACCGAAGGTCCGAATGGAGACTATCTTGAGATTCCCAGGGAGTTGACCTTTGCGCCGGGCGAGACGAGGCAGGAATTGGAGATCAGCCTCCGACAGGACGACTTGATTGATCCCAATGAATCCATCAGGGTTGCCTTTCAGCCACCAAGCGGATTCGCAACGCTTGGCCTGCCTAATGTGCACACGCTGAGCATCCGGGACGACGAAGAACGACCCCTGTTCGAGGAAGGGCCATCGTCGCAGGTGGTGGCTTTGGGAGCGAGGCTACAATTGGATGTAAGGGTAGCGGGATCACCCGTGCCGAAAATTCGCTGGATGCGTGGTGGTGCAGACACGCTTCAGACGGGCGAAAGGTTCGTGAAAGAAAACGTGCAGTTAGCTGATGCGGGCGCTTATTTGGTCGAAGCGTTGAACGCGCTGGGAGGTGCGATCAGTAGGACAGCTCGAGTTGCTGTGGTGGATGCTAGTCCGGGTGAGGTGACTGCGGAGCGCGGGACCTCGACTTCGATGTCGATTACGACGGCCGGTGAGGGACTCCAGTTTCAGTGGTTGAAGGATGGCACGCCGCTGCCTGCCAGCACCCGTATGAGCGGTGTCCGTAGTGCCGTGTTGCGAATCAGAGGGGTTCGATCCTCGGATCGCGGCAATTACAGCTGCCGGGTAGTCGGCTATGGAGCTGAGATTGACGGCGGTGCGATCCACTTGCAGGTGATTGACGAACCCCCACGTATTTTAGGACCGGTCATTCTACCTGACGGGCTTGTGGGTGCCGAATACGGTCCAGTGATGATTCCCCGTGACATGGCGGTGGAAAGAACAGCGGTTCGCTTTTCCGCCTTTGGTCTGCCGCGCGGACTCTTTATGGAACCAACAACCGGAGCGCTAAGTGGACGCCCGGCACCTGCGACCGAGGGACTGTTCAAAATCCGAATCCGAGCGTCGAATACAGCAGGATCGGCGGAGGAAATGACCAGCCTTCGAATCCTGCCGTTGCCGACGGGCACTGCGGGTCGGTTTGTCGGCTGGGTTGCTCGGGATCCTGCGCTGAATGACAATTTGGGAGGGCGACTGGACTTGCACGCGACGACTAGCGGTGCGTTCTCAGGGACGCTGGTGAATGGCAGTGAGACGCATCGATTCAAAGGAGCTCTAAACACGCGCACTGCGGGTGTGACAGCAAACGGTCAGGTCACCCTTCCGCGCAAGGGCCGTGCTGCTTTGACGCTCAGCTTCGTTTTGGATGCCGGAAGTGACCACCTCCTCGACGCCAGTGTTTCGGATGGAAGCTCAAGCAGACCCGTGGAAGGCTGGCGTGTTGAATGGAATGCCGCAAGTCCTCCTACCGAGTTTGTCGGCAACTACACACTCAGCCTTAAACACCCCCCAAGCGAGGCTCTTCCGGACGGAGTTGGCTTTGCTCGATTGGCTGTCGCGCAGGATGGCAAGGTGCATTTGACTGGCCGGCTTGCGGATGGAGTGCCCTTTACAACCAGCACAGCGGTAGGGCCTCAGGGGCAGGTGCTGGCGCATCAGGTTTCCAAGACTCAGGATACGGTGATCGGGAAGCTCACGATTACCGCCGTTATCGGCTCCTCGTTCGGCCATCATCTCGTCGATGGCGATCTGAGCTGGTCGAGGGCTGTGCAGCATTCGTCACAACCGCTCTATTCCAATGGCTGGGCTCCGATGGCGTTGAAGGCTGAAGGTGGCTTTTTCCCGGCGGCAACTTTTGGAGCGGTGGGCCTGGGGCTACAGGGTCGGCCTGGTCTGGCAGAATTGGTATTTGCAGGTGCCGGCATTTCGGGCCCGCCCATGGCTGTCGGTGTTTCCATTGATGTGGGAGGTTTGATTGAGCTAGCCGAGGGTCCACAGAACCTGGAAGTGAAGAAGTTTTCGATTGATCCTTCCATCGGTATCTTTCAGGGCGAAGCTCTTTTCAGCGATCCCGATCCCTCGCGACCCGTCACTCCCTTCCGCCGCCGTGCCCCGTTTCACGGCATGATGGTTCATCGTGCAGGCGTCTGGGCCAGTGCGGGCCATTTCCTGCTAGAAGAACTCCCCGAGAGCAGTGGTCCGCGAGCGGTATTCGCTGGAGCGGTCGAACTGCGTCCCGCGCCTTGAAGACAGAGCACTAGCCGAATTGAAACCGTGCTACACCGTATGATGTTACCCGCCGAGCCTCCAGCCTTCCGGAAAGACATAACCCCAAAGTCCAGATGGTACCTGATTACGGTGGTCGGATTGATGGTGTCCTGCCAGCAGGATAATACGATGCGTGATCCAACGGAATTCGACGGTCCGTTACTTGGCAAACGAGAAGAGACACGATTTTACGTCCAGCCGGAAGATGGTCAGATGCGCCTGCGTGACGTGGTGGTGATCGCCAAGGTGCTGCGCAAACACAGGACGTTAGAAGCCGCGGAGCGGGAACTCATTCGCCGCTCGGCTCAACTACAGTTTAGCGGCCTGGTCGGGCTTGAAATACGCCGGTTGGAACCGAAGTACGCGCCGATGAAGGCGGCCGCACGAAAGAATTTGCCGCCTCAACAAGCTGCGCGCAGGGTCGCTGAACTCGATGCGGAGCAGGAGCGAGAGGCGTTGCGTAACATCGCCGCGAAAATGGGGAGTTCATTCGCCATTCCCGTTAGCAGCGCAGCCACCAAGTCACTGATGGCCTTTGCCAGCGAGAGCAACGGCAAGTTGGAAGTCGCGGATGGCTTGTATGAAGTCGATGTTCCAGTGGCATCCCTACCCGTTGGTTCCGGCGTGGCGGATACGCGCGGAGAGGTCGCGACAGTCATCGTGCGAGAATCCGTGCGCCTATCTGATACGACGCCGCGG
>JBIIUD010000170.1:0-6237 GCA_044340175.1 Verrucomicrobiaceae bacterium | reverse complement strand
AAAGTACCAAAGATGGCGGGAAAGATGCCACCTTCAGTGTTGGCCTCACGGGGTTCCTCCGTGAGGAAGTTCACAATGTGATGGCCAAAGACTTTGACCCGGCCCCATAGCGTCAGTTGGTTAGGCTGATAAAAATGAATGATTTCAGCGACTGCCTGAACGCGTTCTTCTCCGCTAGTAAGGCGATACACGAGCTTTTCAAGTTTTTGTCGATCCCGCAGGGCACTCGCTTTGGTAGCGAGTTCGGCATAGTCTGCCTTCAGTTGGGCGAGTTCTTGTTCCGTTTGGAGTCGGTCATCGGCGCTCAAACTGGACTTACGGAGGCGGAGATCGAGCTGTGTGATGTGGGCATTGACCGCGCCAATGTCATGTTTCTCCAGGTCCATGATTTCCTCTCGGCGTGCGTTACCTGCGCTGACGAGGCGTTCAAACTCAGCGAGGAAAGCGGGGTCAGTCGCGCTGGTTGAACGTCCGTCGTTAAGGTCAATCCTGACGGGTTTGAAAATCGCTTTGCCGTACTCGCTGCGTTCGGCAACGTAAAGGTCACTGGGCTCTGAGGTAGCGCTAATGCTGCTTTGGTCCAGATAGCGAAAAGCGAGGCCATAGGCGTCGCGATTGCCGGTAAAGATCTGGACCTCTTGGATCTCTTGGCCGGTCGTGGCAGAACGCCTGATTTGGCGTTTGGTGATGACACCAGCGATGGTCTCAGCGGGACCGCCTTTTTCGTTGGAGATGACAAACTCACTGACTGCGGGTGGCCAAAAAACGGACAGGCCATTGTAAGCGATGAGCAAAAGTAGGCCGATGATCATGAACAGCCCGATGTTCAGGCCAGTGGCGGTCAACCAGACCTTGATTTCCCCCTTCGACGAAAGCTTGGCAGTAGAAGATTTGGGTGCTGGCAACGAAACAGGCATCAGACGATCTTGAATTTTTCACGGAGTCGCTGCCGTAAAAACTCGGCGGCGGTGTTCAGAATGAAGGTCATGAGGAAGAGGACAAAAGCACCCAGGAATAGTGTGCGGTAGTGAGTGGAGCCCTGGGCTGCCTCAGGTAGCTCAACCGCAATATTGGCCGAGAGTGTCCTCATTCCACTGAAGAAGTTCCAGTGGTCTGCGAGTGGGAATTGACCGCCACCCAGGCCAGCGTCGCCAAAAATCAGGCGTCCAGCGGCATCTACCACCGGGGTATTGCCGGTAGCCATGACCACGATCATGGTTTCACCGACGGCCCGGCCAAGGCCGATCATGAGAGCGGAGAAAATGCCAGCGGAGGCGATGGGGAGGACGATCGTTCTGACCACCTGCCAGCGGGAGGCTCCGAGGGCCTCGGCGGCGCTGGTGAAGGCGGGTGGGACGTTGGAAAGGGCGTCTTCGGCAATGGTGAAGATGACGGGAATGACGGCAAAGCCCATCATGAAGCCAACGACGAGACAGTTCCTTTGATCGTAAGGCAAGCCTGTGAACTGGGGCCACCATAGGCGGAAATCGGCAACGTGCGACCCGTCCGGGAGTTTGGCGATGAACAACCAGGATTCTAGGGTGGGGCCGGACAGCCAAGCGACGTAGCCGAGAGCGGCCATGAGGGGAGCGAGGAGCCAAAATTCAGCGCCACGGGGTAAACGGTTGCGCTGAAACAGGGGCACCCTAATCCAAACGGCTCCCGCAATCATCGCTGAAAGGGGGATCGAAAGGACAAGGAGTAGGATGGAAGGTACTTTTGTTTCAATGAGCGGGGCTAGCCAGAGAGCGGCGATGAATCCGAGAACCACGGAGGGCAGGGAGGCCATGATTTCCATGGCTGGTTTGACAACGCGCTTTACTGGCGGACTGAGAAACTGACTGGTGTAAATGGCCGCTAGGAGTGCAATGGGGATGGCGAAAAGCATTGCATACAGCGTTCCTTTCACGGAGCCGATGATGAGAGGAACGAGGGATAACTTGGGCTCGAAGTCGTCAGTGCCGCCAGTGGATTGCCACTCCCATTTGGGCTCGCTGTAACCTTCGTACCAAATCTTGCCAAAAAAGGTCCGCCATCCCGCTTCAGGGTGGGGGTCGTGCACCGTGCTGAGGTGAAGTGTTCCAGATGAGTCAACGACTCCCAGATGCTCCGCTTTGGCGTCAAGGCAAAGGGTGCGGATATCGTAAGGCAAGTCCAAGACGGTGCGGACGCTGCCGGTCGTGGCGTAACATAGAGCGCACTGTTTTTCACTGGCCACGACGAAAGATTTGTTTCTTCGGCTTGCCACAAAGTAGCGGACTGGAGTTTCGAAGGGTTTCAGGCGCTGCGTTTCGATGAAGAGGCGGCGGTCCCCACCGGTGGGGACATTGAGGGAGAGAATGCGGACACTGCCCGTGGTATCGCCCAGCACCAGTGAGACGTCGCCATAGAGAAAGTCCATGGTGGCAATGGTGGAGTTCAGATCCTCAAAGGGTTTGAGGGTCTGGCGTCGTTCCCAACCGGAGGCGGAGCGGAAAAGATAAAGGAGCGTGTTATCACGCATCTGAACGACGACAGAGTCCGCTGTCCCTGGAAGCAAGACCTGAATGGGTTCAGCGCCTGCGAGCAGGTGAGTCAAGTCCTCCGGGGGTGTGGGCTCCAGCTTGCCCCCGCCCATGAGCCCTTTTTTTTGCCGTTGTCCCACGACGATGAGTCGGGTGTCCTGAGGTCGTTTGACGATGGCACCGAAAAGTTTGCGCTCGCCCTGGCCTGCGTAATCGAGGGAGGTGATGGCAGCAGGCGCGGGAATGGCCTCCAGACTCAGCCAGGGAGACATTTTGACGGAGCCCGAGACGGTGCGTGGTCCTGACGTGGTTGCTGATGTGAACGAGATGTCACAGTAGCCCACGCGTCCGTCTGTGGTACCGAGCAGGAGACGGTCTCCGTGGCGATCTGTGCGCCAGAAGCCGACGTTCAAACCTGGTTCCAGACCGAGAGAAGCGGAGGTGACTGACTCAGCGGCATGGAACTGAACGGTGTCCTTGCCGTCATAACTGAAGGGCAACTCTGAGCGCTCGTCTAGGCCCACCAGAGACGTCGCCGAGATCCCGAGAGGCAAATGCCGCAGGGGGGTCAGCGTGGGGGTTTGGAACAACGGCCAAATGACACTGCCGATGAAGACAAAGATCCCAAAAACGGCGGCGATGATGCCCATGCCACCCAACATGATGGCATAAGTCATGAACCGATCCAGACGCAAGACACCTTGACGAACGGTGAACCGTTCTGGCACGGGCGCAGGTGAAGGAGTGGGGATGTCGGGCGGATGGTTTGACTGCATTGGCAGCATGAACGGGAAGACTCCTTTTCACCCGCGCAATAGAGTCCGTCAAGGATTACAAAGTGTCAAAAAAACCAGCATACGGTGTAGCCGGAGTTAACCTGCATTATTCGTGAGCCATCTCCTGCAATCACTGAAAAGCCCGAGTCTGCTGCGGTGGGCTTGTTTTGAAAGGCACCGAGCATTGACCCAGGCACTCAACCTTTGATAACTGCGCCCGCCTTTGCGGCCTCAAGCTTTTGAGCGGTTTCGCGACGATGTTCAGGAATAATCCAGGCTAAGGGCGTCAGTTTTGATTCATTGAGCGAGATTGGAATGCTCTTCTTTGGCCAATTCTGCAGGCAAAGGATAGTAGCCGTCCTTGATCACCACTTCCTGACCTTGTTTGGAGAGGATGAACTTCAAAAACTCCTGGGTGGTTGCATTCAGAGGTTTGCCAGGAGCTTTGTTGATATAAATGAGAAGGAACCGGGCGAGGGGGTAGCTGCCGTCGAGGCAGTTCTCGTAGCTAGGGTCCGCGAACTCAGTTCCTTCGGCGGCCAACGGAACAGTCCTGACGCCTGAAGTGATGTAGCCAATGCCAGAGTAGCCGAGGCCGAATTCGTCCGAGGAAATGCCTTGGACGACGGCGGAGGAACCGGGTTGCTCCTTGACGGAAGATTTGAAGTCACCTTTGCCCAGCGCGGCCTCTTTGAAAAAGCCATAAGTGCCTGAGGCGCTGTTCCGGCCGTAGAGAGAGATGGCACGTCCGCTCCAGGTGGTAAGACCCAGTTGCCCCCATTCAGTCAGGTCCCCAGGAGCACCTAGTTTGCGAGTGGAAGAAAAAATGCCGTCCACTTGGGCAAGGGTTAGTCCTTTGATGGTGTTGTCCTTGTGCGCAAATACAGCTAGGGCATCGACTGCGACTTTGAGAGCAGTCGGTTTGTAACCGAATTTGGTTTCGAAGGCGTCGATTTCCTCCTGCTTCATTTCACGACTCATGGGGCCGAGTTGAGCGGTGCCTTCGATCAGGGCTGGAGGTGCGGTGGCCGAGCCCTTGCCTTCGATTTGAACTGTCACGTTCGGGTATTTGGCGCGGAAAGCATCCGCCCAGAAAGTCATGAGGTTGTTCAGAGTGTCAGAACCGACTGAAATCAGGCTACCCGAGACGCCGCCTGTGGTCTGATAATCGGGCAGAGTGGGGTCCACTTCCAATGCGACCGCATTGCAGTTCAGGCTGAGAGTGAATAAGCTGGGGTAAATGAGGAGTGTGCGGAAGAGATTCATAGGTTGGGAGCAATGTGACGTGTGCGTGAGAAATAAAAAATGCAAGTGACAGGTTCGTTACATTAGTCTTTGGAGAGGATCAGTCGTGATGGAAGAAGTGACCGGCGCACATTTGGTTCATGGGGAAGGGTCCGCCGGAGTGGGGTCCGAAGAAGAAACGAATCATGGTGCTGGCCGTCCAAACGTCCTCACCGCCCATCGTCGCATATTCGAGACCGGTCATGATTTTGAGGCGATGTTTGGCAATATAGTAGTCCAGTCCCAAATAAGCAGCCTGATAAAGATCGCCCGAAGGCAGACCGGCTTCTCGTTCGTAGCGTCGTTGAGATCTGAGGCCTTTTTCATCGTTCGAAGTGGCAATTTGGTAGCGGGCAGCCAATTGTAGTTTGTCGGTGATGAAATAGCTGGGTTGGAAATTCAGTGCCACAGCATCGCCAGCCTCACTGCCGAGACCGGCGGTGACTTCAGTGACTACTGCCAAAGAATTGTCGGTGAAAATAAAGGCGGAGGCGATGCCATCATCAAAACGGTCAAGATTGGTGGCGTTTTCATTGGCGTCACTGTGGAGGTAGCTAAAATAAAGATGGGCGGTATCCCAACCCAGTGGTTTGCCGAGGTCATAATAGGCGGCTGCCAGCACTGAATAGCCCGAATCCAAGCGGGTAAAGGCGTCTCCCATGTTCGTGCCAGTGGCATTTGAAAAAAGACCTGTGTAGTAGGTGAGCTTGTTGATTTTGCCCAAAAGGGTAACGGCGGGGGTGTAGTCTGCGCCGAACATATTGGTCAGCATGCTGCGCTCCAGGTAGTTGATGTAGCGGCTGGACACGTTGCGGTCATGGGTGAAGCGGTGCTTTTGCTGGCCTAGGGTCAAGGCGAAAGCGGGACTGAATGCCCATTGAGCCCAGAGTTCGGTGAACCCATTGTAAAAAGGCTCGAAGTCACTGCCGCTCACCATCTGGGCGTGGAGGGTCAGCTTTTCGAAGAGCTTGGCCTGGCCCCCAACACGGAAACGTCGGGTCTCAAAGGCATCGCTGTCACCGGCGGAGCCTTCGGCCCAGTGGTATTGGCCGTGATACCGACCCAAGACCCATAGCTCCTGCAGGATGTCATTTTCGTCATCTTTGTAGAGACGGCCCAGATTATCCCAGCGCTCGCCCAATGTGTCAGGCTCGTCGATCGTTGGGGCGATAAGTGACGAAGTTACTGGGGCGTTTGTTACGGAAGCGACACTCTTGGAGTCGTCGCCTCGAAGGTTTGTGACGGAAATGAGAGTGAATGTGACTAAAGCGAAGCGAGTCAGGGTCAATGTGACGGAAATGGAAGATGGTGACGGCATGTGACGACGACGGTTAGCGGACTCGGGGGTGGCTTCCAGTTGTGTTATGTGACAGTTTTGTCACAATACAACCGATGCCTGGGTTGGTCCCAGGAGTGTTGGCGATCAGCGAGGATCGGAAGGTTGCGGTGTGAAAATCTCCGTTTGAGCTGAGTTCCGACATTGGAGGTGCTCGATAGGCTTGAGCAGACGGAGCACAGGGCGTTCCGCCCGGTGGGCGATATTCGAAAAGAGTCAAGCACTGCGGACTGGACAGCCTTGAGTCGCTCAGCCGCCGTACCTTGAATCTCAGATTTTCCGGGTGGAAGCGAAGCGGCTTCAGGGCAGCATCATGCCTCGGATGGTGAAGTAGATG
>JBIIUD010000169.1:0-6248 GCA_044340175.1 Verrucomicrobiaceae bacterium | reverse complement strand
GGTAACGCCCCCGCTTCCCATTGCCGGATCAAATGGTCCAGCACACCCAAAAAGCCCGCGAGTGTCTTGCCACTCCCGGTAGGGGAAGATAACAACACCGAATGTCCGGCCAAAAGATGCGGCAGTGTCAGCGACTGCGCCTCGGTCAACTCACCCGCAAAGGCTTCGTTCACCCATTTCTTTAAAATCGGGTGCAGCCTTTGCAGCGGAGGGATTGAAGCAGGGCCAGTCACCATTCAGTGTCTGATTACGACTTCGATCCTCATTTGACCTGCGTTTCCCTGCCGCCGCGAAATTCTGTGCTCGCTCCACCCCCCAAAAGTTCACTTTCCTCCCCATCCAAATCAAAATCCGCCATCAGCACCACCTCCCCTTTTTTAACTTTCTTTTTGGCCATCGCTACCGCCATCCAGCGGAATTCATCTGAGTGCCCCAGCATCATTTTCACCATCATGGTCAAGGGCACCGCCAAGAACATTCCGACTGGCCCCCACATCCACCCCCAAAAGATCACCGAGGTCACAATCACTAATGGCGACGCTCCAAAGCGCCGCCCCAGCAAAAGTGGCTCCAAAAAAGTTCCCAAGGCCGTGTTGATTCCCAAATAGCCCAGCATCACCCCGAAAGCACTGCCGAACCCAGAAGTCACCAGCGCGAGCAAGACCGGTGGCACGCCAGCCATGATGGATCCCACAGCAGGAATGTAATTCATCAAGAAAGCCACAATACCCCAGAGCACCGCATAAGGCAGGTCAAACATCCAGCACCAAACGCCCGCCAAAAAGCCCGTGACAATGCTGATGGAGGTCTTGATCACCAGATACTTTTGGATATCGGAGGCCGACTCCAACAATTGCCCGAAATCAGGTCCCCCGGCCATTTTCACAGCTACCAATCGCCCCCGAGTTCCTACCGCCTCCATCAGGATGAAAACCATCAGAATCATCACCACTGTCGTCGTCGAGACCACCGAGGCGGCTGTTCCCACCGTGCTTCCCATGATCGTCGTCAACCCCTGTACAATGTTTTGATTGTTGCCTAGGCCCTGCCAGTCCCACATTTGGTCCAGCATCGCTGGTGCCTCCGCCGCCCCCTGATTTTGCAGCCAGATCGCGCCCTGATCGAGCAGGCCCTTCATCCCCTTAATGTAGTAGGGCAGCTCATGCTGCATCCGGGTCAAGAGGTGGACTCCCGCTTGAATCACAAAGACTAAGACACCCACATTCACGGTTACCGTCACCAGCACACCCATCCAGTGCGGCACCCGATGCTCACGCAACCAGCGCATCATCGGATAGCTCAGCACACTCAAGAAAAAGGCCAGCACGACCGGCACAAAAAAACTCGCCGCCGCCTTCATCCCCGCCAACACCACGACCAAGCAGGCGGCCGTTAGCAAAAGCCTGAAGCCACGCTCGCGGGCGGGATGGATTCCATGCTCCTCTTCAGAATTCAATTCAATCATAGTTCACCATAAACCTTTACTAACGCCGGTCGAGAAACAAACAGAAACAAAAAGCCGGGTCACCCAAGAGGTCACCCGGCTTTCAAATAAAGGACTGGCGATCTGAAATCCTATTTCTCCACCCAGCGAACCGCTTCCATCAGCAGTTCGCGAGCTGAGGCAAGACCGAGTTTTTGGCGGATGTTCGCTTTGTGGGCGTCCACCGTTTTGGAACTCAAGCCGAGTTTCTCACCGATTTCATGGCTATCGAAGCCACGACCCACCATTTCAAAGACTTCCAATTGGCGATCGCTCAACATCCGCCCTGGCTCACCACGGGAACCTGTGCGTGGTCCACCACCTGAAACAATGCTAGCGAGCAGATTGGAACTGAAGCAGAAGCCACCATTGATCACCTGACGAATGCCATGAAGGATCCGCGCAGCTGACTCACCCTTCATCAAATAACCCATAGCACCAGCGCGCAGGCAGCGCTCGGCATACACGTTCTCCTCGTGCATCGAATACACCAGGATGTGAGTGGTAGGACTCACGGACTTGAGTTTTTTGATGAGATCTACACCACTGCGATCCTTCAGAGTGATATCGAGCACGATGATTTCAGGCTTCAACTTTTGCACCTGGGCAATCGCAGGTTGAGCATCCTCTGAACTACCCACAACTTGCAGGTCGTCTTGTTGGTCAATGACTTTTCTAAGCCCTTCGATAACGATGGGGTGATCATCCAGTATATAGACTTTGTGTTTCATGATGGTGTTGAAATCGCTCGTGGTGAGCTCATTGTCAAGTTCCTACCCCTAAGTTCACTGGATTGGAAGCAAGAAATTTCGAAATAGGCAAAAAAAATCCATCAAAGGATTCTTCCGACTCTCCTACTAGTCCGAGTCGGTAGTCAAAGCCTAGCTCCAATTTTCTGCATCCCACTCCATTTCCCCTCTTTCCATTTTTTCCCCATCAAATCGAAATCTGCCTGTGAAACGCATTTTCTCGATGAGCAATTCCTTGAGCCAATATCGGTCATCTTCCCACATTTCCTCAAAGGGTAATCGATTCAGACTCGTCCACATTGGAATCGCCTCTTCTGTCTCTTGTGGGACCCCTTCAAGACCTTCCGCCAGAAAGACATGCACGCGCATCTTTAAGCCGTCGGTAAAGTCAAACCACAGCTCGCCATGTTTGGTCGGACGGAGCGCCGTCACCCCTAGTTCCTCTTGTGTCTCTCTCACCGCACACTGCTCTGGTGTTTCACCCGGGTCCATTTTACCACCAGGCCCATTGATCTTCCCCTGCCCCAGCCCGCGCTTCTTGCGGATCAGCAGCACTTCACCTCTCGACTCATCGACAATAAACATCAGCGTTGCCTGCAGTGTCGGCGTCCAATTCGTCCAATCCATAATCACAAGGGGCTCTTTGGACTCAACGCGTCGCCATCGCAAGCACCGTTTGAAAGTGCGGACTCTTCGTTTCACGATGCACCACACTCGTCTGGATGTCCCTAAATCCAACCGTCTCCAGCATCTCATGCAGTTCCGCCTCCGAAAATCCCAACCAAACATCCGCATAGAGTTGACGAGCTTTTTCAAATCCGTGCTTCAGCAAATCTAAAACCACCACTCGCCCACCCGGCTTCAAAATCTGATGCGCCGCCCGCAACGCCCGCACCGGTACCGTCGCATGATGCAATGCTTGACTCAAAATGGCCAAGTCCACACTTGCCGCTTCAATCGGCGGCTCCTCCAAATCCCCCAATCGAAACTCAAGATTCGCAAAACCATGCTTCCCGGCCAGCTCAGCCCCATACGCCACCATTTTCTCCGAATTATCCACCGCAATCACTTGCTGCGCCCCTTGGGCCAACAACTGTGAGAGCGTGCCCTCACCCGCCCCGAGGTCTGCTATCACCATCGGTGGCAACAGCTTGAGCAAGGTCTCGCCCAAGGCCTTCCAGGACCGCCCCGGGATGTAGTGCCGACCAAACTTCCCTGCCAGCGCGTCAAAATACGCCTGGGCCGAATTCGCCCTCTTCCTCAGCACCACCCTCAACGCAGCCGCATCCGACTTCACCACTTTCAACTCCTCGCCCGCCGCCACCAACAACGCCATGAAGTGCCCCCACATCTCTTGCTTCTTCTCAGGCGGCGTCTCCAATTGATAAAGCCGATTTTTTCCTGATCGCCGATCACTCACCAACCCCGCACTCTTGAGCCGCGCCAACTGCGCCGAGATGTTCGACTGGGGCAGTGACAGGATCTCCTGCAATTCCGCCACCGACAGCTCTTCCCGCCGCAACAACAGCAGCAACCGGACGCGCGTCGAATCCGAAACCAAGCTCAACGATTGTAATAAAGATTCCAAAGCAGGCCCACCCTATCAAGACATCGGTCTCCGGCAACCCACTCCTTGCGCTGTCCTCTGGAAAAGAAAATAGTCTGAAATTCGAGCTTCGGCTTTTACCCTTTTCACGCCATCATCCCTCCGTGTCCGATTACCAATTCACCGCCGACCAACCCGCCGACTCTGGCGAGCGCCTCGACCGTTTCCTCCACGCCCGCCTCCCAGAGCATTCCCGTGCCCGCCTCCAAGACCTGATCAAATCCGACCACGCCCGCCTCAACGGCAAACCCACCAAGTCCGGTGCCATCGTCCGCCCTGGCGATCAAATCACCCTCACTATCCCCGATGCCACCGCTGTCGAAATCGTCGCTCAGGACATCCCCATCGAAATTCTTTATCAAGACAGCGACATCCTCGTCATCAACAAACCCTCCGGCCTCGTCGTCCACCCCGCCGCAGGCAACCCCGACGGCACCCTCGTCAATGCCCTTCTCCACCACTGCGACGACCTCTCCGGCATCGGTGGCGAGACCCGCCCTGGCATCGTCCACCGCCTCGACAAAGACACCTCGGGCTGCATCGTCGTCGCCAAACACGACCGCTCTCACCGCCGTCTTACCGAATCCTTCGCCGACCGCCGCATCGCCAAAACCTACCTAGCCGTTGTCAACGGTGTCCCGCAAAAACACGAAGGCCGACAGCAGAACTTCATTGGCCGTCATCCCGTGGACCGCAAGCGCATGGCCATCCTTTATGACGGTGCCGGCAAAGAAGCCATTACGGAGTGGAAACGCCTCGCCGTCCACAAAGACTGCGCCCTCATTCAGTGCCGCCTGCTCACCGGACGCACCCATCAAATTCGTGTCCACATGAAAGACGGCCTCGCCTGCCCTATCCTAGGCGACCCCATCTACGGCCACCCTTCCAAGCAAAAAGTGCCCACCCCGCGCCTCATGCTACACGCCTGGAAACTGGCCTTCAACCACCCCCTCACCGAGCGCCCTCTCGCCTTCGAGGCCACCATCCCTCCCGAGTTTCACCCCTGGACTGACGCCGCTAATTTCCCAAATAAATCCTGTTAATCCTGCCGTAATCCTGTCAACCCTTTCCCAATGCGCCCCCTGACCATGCGACTCCTCACCGCCCTCCTACTCCTCACCGCCACCACCCACGCCGCTCCCGAGTGGATCTGGCTTCCCAAAGCCCAAAACCAACAAAAGGCTTCCTTCCGCCACATCTTCGACCTGCCTCACAACGCCCACCTCGGCACCCTCAAAATCACCTGTGACAACGGTGCCAAAGCCTACCTCAACGGCACCCTTGTCGCTACCAATCCCGACTGGCAGCAACCCACCACCGCCGACGTCACCAAACAAATCAAACCCGGCGAGAAAAACGAGATCCGCATCGACGCTACCAACCAGGGCGGTTCCGCAGCACTGATCGCCCGCTTGACCATCACGCTCGCCAGCAAAAAAGAACTCGTCATCGAAACCAACGGCCAATGGCAAGCCACCACCACAGGCCAAGAGGATTGGAAACCGGCCAAGGTCGTCTCCGCCTATGGCAAGGGTCCCTGGGGTCTCGCCCTCGATGGCAAAGCCGGCGGCGGCAAATCCCAACCTGCCACCGCCATCGCCGCCGCTGACATCACCGTGCCCGCAGGATTCAAAGTCGAGCAACTTTATGTCGTACCTAAAGATGACCAAGGCTCCTGGGTCGCCCTCACCTCTGACACCAAAGGCCGCCTCATCGCTTGCGACCAATACGGTGCCATTTACCGCATGCCGCTGCCCGCCATCGGCGCGACCACACCCCTCAAACCCGAAAAACTCGCCACCGACCTCGGCAAAGCCCACGGCCTCCTCCACGCCTTCGGAGCGCTCTACGTCATGGTCAACGAAGACGGCAAAAACAATGGTCTCTACCGCCTCACCGACACCAACGACGACGACCAATACGACAAAACTGAAAAACTCGTCACCATGGCCGGCGGTGGCGAGCACGGCCTCCACTCCATGACCCTCAGCCCTGATGGCAAACGCATCTACTTCAACGGCGGCAACCACACCGAACTCCCGGAGCGCATCGACCGGTCCCGTCCCGCTACTCTTTGGTCCGAAGATCACCTCCTCCCCCGCATGTGGGACGCCAACGGCCACGCCCGTGGCCGCCTCGCTCCCGGTGGCTTCATCTGCTCCATGAACCCCGATGGCTCCGACGTCGAACTCTTCTGCTATGGCTTCCGCAACCAGTTCGACATCGCCTTCAACACCGCTGGCGACCTCTTCACTTATGACGCCGATATGGAATGGGACATCGGCACCCCCTGGTATCGCCCCACCCGCGTCAACCACTGCACCTCCGGTGCCGACTTCGGCTGGCGCTCCGGCTCCGGCAAATGGCCCGATCATTACCCCGACTCCCTCCCCACCACCCTCGACATCGG
>JBIIUD010000193.1:0-5830 GCA_044340175.1 Verrucomicrobiaceae bacterium | reverse complement strand
AGGATTACTCCCGGGTCAATCAAAACGCCGTGTAGCCGCGCAGAATGGCCAAGCGCTCCGCCACATCCGCCGCCGTCACTTGTTGCAGCCGATGCGTGCTGAAAGCCTCACAAGTGAAGCTGGCCAAAACACTGCCGTGCGCCACCGCCGTCTTCAGATCCTCAAAGGTCGGCGTCGTCTTGCCATTGGCCGACAGCCAACCCGCCATTCCACCCAAAAAGGTGTCGCCTGCCCCAGTCGGATCAAACACCGAACTCAGGGGAAAGGCCGAGCATGCAAAGAAGTCTTCCTCTTTCTCCCCAAACAAAAAGCTGCCGTGCTCACCACGCTTCACCACGACAAAACGTGGCCCCTTCGCCTGAAGTTTGCGACCCGCCTCCACCAGGTTGGTCGTCCCGGCAAACTCCTTTGCCTCGCCGTCATTGATCACCAGCAGGTCGATCTTCTTGAGCACCTCATGCAACCGCTCATTGGCAATCTCGATCCACAAATCCATCGTATCCGCCGCGACAAACGTCGCCCCCGTGCACTGTTCCACCGTTTGCAATTGATTGTCAGGGCTCATGTTGGCCAAGACGGCGATCTTCGCCTCAGCGGCGCTTCCGGCCACTTTAGGGACCCAGGTTTCGAGCACATTGACCGCCACCTTGTGCGTCGTGCGCTGGTTCATGTCGGTGAAATACTCGCCACTCCAGGTGAAAGAATCACCCTCACTGCGCTCCACGCCGTCAACACTGACGCCACGTGTTTCCAGCATCGTCAGATGCTCCTCTGGAAAGTCTTTGCCAATAATGCCCACCAGATGCACCGGCTGCGCAAAAACCGCCGCTGCCAACGAGGCATAAGACGCTGACCCGCCCAGCAGATTTTCCTGATAAGCCTGCGGCGTTTTGACGTGGTCCAAGGCGACGGTTCCGGTGATGACGACAGACATGATGAAGGGGGAGTGAAAGGATGAACGTGGGTCCGTCATCGCTCCATTATGGAGCGCGAACGGACGCGGAGTATCCCGTGCCAATCCGGCCTGTCAATGCCGGAAGCACGCACCCGCCTCTTGCCACCTCATTTCCCCCTCGTCACCTCACGAACTTCCCAGCATCCCACGACTGCGATGCTCGCTCGGCCGCCAACCCACCCATTCCTTGAAGGTGTTGGAGAAAACAAACGGGTTCTGGTAGCCGACCGCGTTCGCCACTGTCTCCACCTTCAGATGGGTCGTCGAAAGCAGTTCCGCGGCCTTCCGCATCCGCAGCCAGGTCACATGATGCATCGGCGTTCGACCCAAGGCTTTTCGGCATAGTCGCCGCAAATGTTCCGCACTGACAAAGGCCCGGCTAGCCAACTCATCGAGTGTCCAATCGTAACCCACATCCGCTGCCACCTGATCCCAGACCCGTGCCAAGCGATCATCCTGCTGCCAAGGCTGGGCAAAGCGGTCCACATAGCCTTGAATGAGCTCCACCCAGTGAAACAGGGCCGCCGGCACCCGCTTGCCCAGCGTCTCCTCGATCAATCCTTCAATCGCAAACCACAGCGCCCGACCGTCAAAGGCCGCCATCTGGGGTGAACTGGCCCCCAGCACCGCGCGCTGCCCCGGCTGTGGCTCATAACGCACCCAGCAGTATTTCCAATGCTTGCCCTCCAGCGCATGAAAAGCATTCACCGCAAAGGCTGGCAGCGTCACCGCCTGACCCGCCCCGCAAGTCTTCCACTTGCCGTCCACCAGCACACGCCCCTCCCCCTCCAAACAGGCTAAAAAATACAGGCCACTTTGTTGCATCCTCACCACCCGATGCGGATGCCGTGCCACCATCACCCCCGTGTGCGCGATCCGGTGCGCCTCCAGCACCGGACAAACCGGCAGCCCATTCAACCAGGCCCGCCTGTCCTTCTCATGCGCCCGCACTGCCCGCCACATCAACGGATCACCCTGAATGTGGGTTTCGGATAGCTGCTGGATGGAATCTTCCGCGTGCATGGCCCCCAAGTCTCGCCAAGGTTAGGGTTGAGTTCAAGGCGCATCCGCCCCACCATCAGCAATCCCAAAACCACCCGCCCTACCCCACACCATGCCAAATCCCTGGACCGGAATCGGAAACCCCTACACTCGTCAGGAAGTCGTGGATCGCCTGAAAGCAACTCTCGCCAAAGGTGAGCCCATCATCGCCGCTGGCGCTGGCACCGGCATCTCCGCCAAGTTCATCGAAAAGGGCGGTGCCGATCTCATCATCATTTATAACTCCGGCCGCTTCCGCATGATGGGTCACGGCTCCACCGCAGGCATGATGGCCTATGGAGACGCCAACGCCATCGCCATGGAAATCGGCGAGTATGAAGTCCTCCCCGTCGTCAAAGAAATCCCCGTCATTTGCGGCGTCCACGCCACTGACCCCCGCCGTCGCATGTGGCATTGGCTCGGCAAGGTCAAAGACATGGGCTTCTCTGGCGTCAACAACTTCCCCACCCACACCATCGTGGACGGCCACTTCCGTGGCGTGCTGGAAGAGACCGGCATGAGCGTGCAAAAGGAGTTTGAAATGGTCGGCCTCGCCCGCCGCATGGACCTTTTCAGCATCGTTTATGTCGGATCACCGGAAGAAGCCATCGAGATGGCCAAACAAGGTGCCGATGCCGTCATCGCCCACGTCGGCACCACCGTCGGCGGCAGCATCGGTGTCACCAGTGCCGTCGTTTCTTGGGATCACACCGTCAAAACCACCCAAGACATCATCGACGCCGCCAAATCCATCAACCCAGAGATCTTCACCCTCTGCCACGGTGGACCGATCAACACGCCCAAGGACGTTGAATTGGTGCTCAGCAAGACCACCGCTGACGGCTTCGTGGGCGCCAGCTCACTCGAGCGCATGGGCGTCGAAGACTCCCTCACCAGCCTCACCCGCGAGTTCAAAAAGCTCCCGCTTCCCACCCGCTGATCAGCCACTCACAGCCTCAATTACCCCCACCCCGAGACAAGGCCCGGCCCCAAAAGCCGGGCCTTTTGTCACCCCATCCCCAAAAAGAACGCGGAACACGAGAAACCTCTGCATCCTCTCTGAGATTCGAGATTCGACCGACTTTCCCGCGCAGCGTGTCGAGCCTGAGAAGCGCAGGTTGGCACCAGGGTCTTCGACGAGAGGAACCCCAAAAAGTTACTCCCCGCTCCCTGCTCACAACTCCTCCTGACAAACGCGACGCCACGATGTGGGAAAGTACGTTGTTCAAGCTTTAGCTTGCCATCGCACGTTCCCACCACCCTAACACACTCAAGCGCGCACAACGAACGCGCCAGCGGTGAACCCCCCGTTACGCCAGCATCTTCGCCTCCCGCTTGGCCAGCTCCATGTCCGCGTCCACCATGATCTTCACGAGTTCTTTGAAGGTCACCCGTGGCACCCAGCCCAGCTTCGCCTTGGCTTTGGCCGGATCGCCAATCAAGAGCTCCACCTCAGCCGGACGTTCATAGCGGGCATCATATTTGAGGTAGTCCTTCCAGTCCAAGTCCAGATACGCAAAGGTCGCCTCCACAAACTCACGCACACTGTGGGTCTCACCCGTCGCCACCACATAATCGTCGGGCGTCTCCTGCTGCAACATCATCCACATCATCTCCACGTAGTCCTTCGCGTAGCCCCAGTCCCGTTTCGCATCCAGGTTGCCCAGATGCAGGTCCTTTTGCAGGCCCAGCTTGATCCGCGTCGCTGCCCGCGTGATTTTCCGCGTCACAAAGGTCTCCCCCCGCCGTGGACTCTCATGGTTGAACAAAATCCCGTTGCTCGCATGCAGACCGTAGCTTTCGCGATAGTTCACCGTCAGCCAGTGGGCATAAACTTTGGCACAGCCATAAGGTGAGCGCGGCCAAAACGGCGTTGTCTCCGTCTGCGGCACCTCCTGCACCTTGCCAAACATCTCGGACGAACTCGCCTGATAAAACCGCACTTTCTCGATCAACCCCGTCTCCCGGATCGCCTCAAGAATCCGCAGCGTCCCCAGTCCATCGATGTCCCCCGTCGTCTCCGGCACATCAAACGAAACCCGCACATGGCTCTGCGCTCCCAGATTGTAAACCTCATCCGGCTTCAGTTGATACAGCAGCTTCACCAGTGCCACCGAGTCCATCAAATCCCCGTAATGCAAAAACAACCGCGCATCCGGCGAGTGCGGATCTTGGTAGAGATGATCAATCCGGGCGGTGTTAAAAGTCGATGCCCGGCGGATGATGCCATGGACCTCATAGCCCTTTTCCAGCAGCAGTTCCGCCAAATAGGAGCCATCTTGACCGGTGATGCCCGTTATTAATGCCTTTTTCATAAGCCGCGCAGTGGACATCATGGTCTCTGGACAGGCAAGGGAAATCCCTTTTTCGATATCAGCTCTGCCACACTCGGAGAAACCCAAGATTGTGCTTTTACCTATGCACCTACTCAGTTACCATTTTCCTTTACCCCCGGGTACCTTGCCATACCGAGCCCTACCACCAAAGGGTCGCCACTGGGCGACCAAGGGCGGTAGCATGCCCAAATAGTCCCCTTTGAGCGCCCCACGTCCCACGCCCTGACTGATTCTGCATCTCCCTGCCCACCTCCGAGTCCTCCGTCAAGTCTGGAACGCCCCCGGCAACCAATCCCACCGCGTCGCCGCCCTTCTGCGCGCCGTCCGCTGGTTCCTGGTGCAGCGCCGCACCACACCGCCACCGACACCAACATCGCCACCCCCACAGCAACCCGTTCGCCTTCAACCCGTCTTTGGCTGCCGTCTTTACCCAGCTTATGCTGACAGCATCATCGCCAAACATCTGATGTATCGGTCAGAATGGTTTGATTGGGACATGCTCCACTTCCTTCAAGCCTATTTACAACCAAGCGACCACTTTCTCGACATCGGCGCCAATACGGGCCTGCATACCCTGCTCGCCTCCACCCGCATTGACCCCACCGCCGGCGGACGCCTGACCTGCCTGGAGCCGCACCCACTCAACGTCCAGCGTCTTGAGAACACCCTCAAAATCAATGCGCTCGACCACGCCGCAGTTCATCCCATCGCCGCCTCAGACACCAACGGCACCCTTTATCTCACCGGGAGCGATGTCTTCGCCCATCTCTCTCTCTCCAATAGCGCCACTACCGCCATCCCGGTAACCACCGCTCGCCTCGATGACCTCCTATCAGACACCCCCATCCACGCCTGCAAGATCGATGTCGAAGGCGCCGAATGGCAGGTGCTAAGAGGTGCCACCCGACTTATCGAAAGCGGTCACCTCCCCCTGCTCATCCTCGAGTGGCGTGGTCACCTGGAAAACTTTGGCGAGACCGCCCCGGATTTCACCGCCTGGTTACAGAGCCACAACTACCGCCTCGCCGCCTACGACCACGCCACCCAGACCCTCCGCTTCGCACCGCCCTATCCAGAGGACGTGTTCGCCTTCACCCCGGCAGGCCTAGCCCTCATCCAAACCCGACTTCCGCATTTAAGACTTCGCTGAGCCCGCAAACTGAATCGACCCTTTTCGCCTCACTCCTTTCGGCAAATCATTGCAGTCCATGCCTCACGAAGAGATCCACCAACCCCATGACAAGCATCTGGCAGCATCATCGCTCCGAAAACCCAAAGGCCACCCATTTGCCCATCATCCTCCCTGTCGTTCTGGCGCAGAATGCCACGCCTTGGAACCTTGATCCGCAATTCTCGTCCTTATCAAAGTGAAAGACATTCATCAAACCGAATGGAGAACACAGCCATGACGCTCGCCCAACAATTCCGTCAGGAAGGCCGTCAAGAAGGTGAGTTGAATCTCATCCACCGACAATTGGCTCGCAAGTTCCCCGGCATT
>JBIIUD010000168.1:0-6282 GCA_044340175.1 Verrucomicrobiaceae bacterium | reverse complement strand
CACACTGGTGCTGCTAGCGGCGGCGCTGCGGGCATGGCGCCCCTTTGTGCTGGTTACCTTAGGCCTGGGAGTCAGCTATGCGGCAATGCTTGGGCTGATGGCGTGGCTGGATTTGCGTTGGCACGCCTTCACACTGCCAGCGCTTCTGCTGAGTCTAGGGACAGGCAGTGACTACTTTATTCATGTGATTTTGCGTCTTCAAGGTGGGTCATCAGCAGCGGAAGTCCGAGGATCTCTCGGTCCGGCACTGATTGTATGCGCTGGGAGCAGCATTCTTGGTTTTGGATCGCTGATCACGGCATCAAGCTCTGGCTTGGCCAGCATGGGAGTGGTCTGTGCTGCCGCATTGGTGCTCAATCTGCTGGCTGCATTGTTGGTAATGCCGATACTATGGCAGGCTACTCAAAAGAAGGCCTAAAAATAGACCAGCCGCTTCTATTTTGTGGGGTTGCCGAGAGAATTTGGAAGGCTAACGTGAGTCCGTATTATGTCTTCCCTCCCTTCTGCCGATCCACGATTGGCCGTCTCCTTGAGCTCTGCTTTCCTGGGATTTTACACCCATGCGGGTTTTCTCCAGGGTTTGGCTGAGGTAGGAGTTTGGCCAGGCCATTTTGCCGGGGCTTCCAGTGGCGGACTGGTGGCGTCCTTTGCTGCCTCTGGAATGACTCCCCCGGAGATTCTAAATGTTCTGCTATCACTGCGCTTCCGCACGGCTTTTTTTGAGGCGGGCATGTTGATTGGATTGCCTTATTTGCCGATTTATAGCCGGAGATACTCTGGGGCCACAAAGGGAAAACGCATTCTCCGCCTACTAAAAGACGTGTTAGGCAATCGCCAAATTGAGGATACTGAGCTAAAGCTGGGTATCGCAGTGACAAACCTAACTCAGGTAAAGGCAGAGGTCCGAGAGTCTGGACCCATTGCGGAAACGATTGTGGCAAGCTGCGCCTACCCGACTTTGATTTCTCATCAGATCATTGGTGGGGATGCCATGTGGGATGGCGGGATCGCTCAAAGCCCACCCTTTGCGCACTGGAAATCCAATTCAGAAATCCAGGTGGTTCTAGCGCATTGCGTGGGTGAGCCCGTGGTGCCACCAGCTACGAAAATAGGAATTTCCGATGCCTTTGCGCTGGCGCATGATGTCATCGGTGAGGAGCTCTATCAGCTCCGTTTTCGGGAGATGCAAGCCGCGGGAAAAACGGTGCAGCGGCTGGTCACGCCCGCGCGTCATCCTGGCGTGTTTGTGACCGAGCGGCGGGGGAAACAGTACTTTGAAAATGGGCGGAAAAGTGGGCGCTGTGCAGGCGAAGCCTTGAGCTGTCTGATGTAAGGTCTCATTCAATCGTTCGGTAGGCGCAGTTCTCTCAATGCCATGATCGATTTCCTCCACGTGCCGGTTATGCCATGCAGTGGACGAGCTCCTGTTTTTCGCTTTTCCCCAAAACATTCGCGACATTGCACAAAGACGCCCTCGACAAATTCAGCGCTTCCGATAGCGACGCCCTGACTAAAGGCGCGCATGGTTTCGAGCAGACCGTGACCTGAATCTAAGGGTTGCGTTTGGTTCTTTCGGCGTTCGCTGACCCAATGGGCATAGCTCCGCTGACCTCCTCCCGCGCTCCATTGTTTCGACTCACAGCCCACCACATGGCAAAGTCCGTCGATGGATTCTTTGTCTCCGGTCAACGCAGAAGACCAACCGCTCCAGCGATAGTCATGAGCTGACTCAACCAAACCTGCGCGCACGGGATTCAAATCGATGTACGCGGCCATGACCTTGAGAGCATCTGGCCCGCTCTCATTTGAAGTTCTCGCTCCGGCAGGGGGATTTCCTTCAACGAGCACGCTTTTAAATCGTCCCATCCATAGCGCGCCGCATCGGCTGTGTCTTTTGTTGTACCAGCAGGCGAACCGAGCTTTGACTTCTTTAGTGAAAATCGAGATGTCGCAAAACCGGGACTTGATGCCCGTGAGACAGCCAGTGACCAGATCTTCTCGACCCTCCTGCCGCCAGCGGGAGATTTGAGCTACAAGCAGTTCAACAAAGGCTCTGCTGTAAAGAGTTCGCAAATGCTGAAAAAGCTGACTCTCGCCTTCTGGACCATCAAATTGTTTCCGCCACTCTGTTTTGTCGGGCACACAAACCAGCGCATGAAAATGATTCCCCATGACGCAGTAAGTCAGCAGTTTCAGTCCACAAAACCGGGCCAATCGGCGGAGGATTAGAACCAGGGCTTCCTTTTCGGTGTCGTCGAAGAATGGCACGCCCTCGCAGAGCCGGGACATGATGTGAAAGGAAGTGGAGGCTTTTCCCGGTAGGGATTTCACACGTCGCATCCGCCGCCGCCTCACAGGATCGGTCATGCCCATGTAAGGGCCTGTGAGCGCTTTGACGGGCCCGAGCGGGTCAGGGGTTGTCTTTGAAGGAAGGGGCATGGTCAGATGCTAGTTTCAGAGCACACTTTTGTCAATAAGTGTTACCTGGCGGCTTATGAGTAGTTGCGTTTTGGTGGAGGACTGCTCTAATGGGCGGCTCTGTCGGTGGATTGGGTCGGCGGGGAGTCATTTTCATGAGCGCGAAGCATTTTCATTTTATTGGCATTGGCGGCACGGCGATGGGATCCACGGCGGTGGCTTTAAGTCAGCTGGGGCATCGCATCACAGGGTCTGACAAGGCGGTTTACCCGCCTATGTCAACGGTGTTGGCAGAGAATGGCATTGTGTATTCGGAGGGTTACCAACCGGAGAATTTGCCTGAGCATGCGGATCTCTATGTGGTGGGAAATGCGATTTCTCGCGGCAATCCGGAGCTGGAGGCGGTTCTGGATGCAAAGCTACCGTATGGTTCGATGGCGGAGTTGATCAAGCGGGAGGTGATCCAGGGGAAGCGCAGTTTTGTGGTGAGCGGCACCCATGGTAAGACGACGACGACGACACTGTTGGCGTGGCTTTTTGAGCAAGCGGGGCGGGAACCGGGTTTCATGATCGGCGGGGTGCCGGAGAATTTCGATTCAGGTGCGCGATTCAATCATTCGCCGTTCTTTGTGATTGAGGGTGACGAGTACGACACGGCGTATTTTGACAAGCGCTCAAAGTTTGTTCATTACCTGCCGGAGTGCGCGATCGTGAACAACATTGAGTTTGATCACGCGGATATTTTTGAGGATTTGGGGGCGATTTTGAAGAGCTTTCGGCAGTTCTTGAACACGGTGCCGCGCAACGGGCTGGTGTTGATGAATGGCGATGATGCGAACTGCCTGTGTTTGCGCGAGAAATGCTCGGCACCTGTGCGCACGGTGGGCACTGTGGAGGGGTGTGATGAACGAATTGTCATCACGGAGGCGGCGCCGGAGGGGACGACCTTTGAGCTCAATGGGGTGGCTTTTACCGTGCCTTTGATCGGTGAGTTCAATGCGCGAAATGCGGCGATGTGTGTGTGCGCAGCGCGGTTTGGTGGGCTGATGGATGATGAGATTCAGGCTGGGTTAAGCTCTTTCAAAGGGATCCGGCGGCGGCAGCAGGTGAGGGGGGAGAAAAACGGGATCACAGTGGTGGATGACTTTGGGCATCACCCGACGGCTTTGCAGGCGACGCTGGATGGACTGCGTCAAGGTTATCCTGGGAGGCGGCTGGTGGCCTTGTTTGAGCCGAGGTCGAACACGAGTCGGCGCAATGTCTTGCAGCCGCAACTGATCGAAGCCCTCGGGCACGCGGATGTGTCGGTGGTGGCGGCGGTGAATGATCCAGGCAAGGTGCCGGAAGCGGAGCGGCTGGATGTGGATGCGGTGGCGCGGGCGGTGACGGTGGGGGGGAGGCCTTGTTTTCATGAGCCGGACACGGCGGCAATCGTGGCGCGTGTGCAGGCGGAGGTGCGCCCGGGCGATGTGATCGTGGTTTTCAGCAATGGAGGCTTTGATGGCATCCATGAAAAGCTGCTGGCGCTTATTTGAGAGAATGGGTCCCAAGGTTGACCGCTAGGGTTGGCCCATGAGGAGCAGGCCAGCGGCTTTGTGCTGGGTTTCCTGGTATTCGAGATCGGGGTCGGAGTCGGCGACGATGCCGGCACCGGTGTGGAAGTGGATGGTGTCGTTTTGGCGGACGGCGGTGCGGATGGCGATGCTCCACAGGCTCTCGCCGTTGAAGCCGAATCCGCCGATGGCGCCGGTGTATAGGCCGCGGGGGTGGGGCTCGAGCTCGGCGATGATTTCGGTGGCGCGTTTTTTGGGCGCACCGGTGATGGAGCCGCCGGGGAAACAGGCGCGAAAAGCCTGGGCATGGCTGGTCGAACTGGGGAGCCGACCTTCCACGGTGGAGACGAGGTGAAAGACCTGGGGGTAGGCTTCGACCTTCCAAAGCTCTGGAACGTGGACGCTGCCGAACTCGCAGACTTGACCAAGGTCGTTGCGTTGCAGGTCGGTGATCATGAGCAGCTCGGCGCGTTCCTTTGCGGAGGCGAGCAGATCGGCGCGGGCATTGTCGTCGCGTTCGCGGTCCTGTGGGTAACGTGGGCGGGTGCCTTTGATGGGGCGGGTGACAATGCGGCTGCCGCTCAGGCGGAGAAAAAGTTCGGGGGAGGCGGACAGGACTTGGGTGCCTGCCAGATCGAGATAAGCGGCGTGTGGGGCAGGGGAGACTTGCCGAAGGCGGAGATAACTAGCGAGTGGGTCGGCCAGATCAGGCCAAGAAGCCTGCCATGGATAGGTGAGGTTGACTTGATAAATGTCTCCAGAGGCGATGTAGGCTTTGGCGGCGACGATGCTTTTGATGAAGTCGGCGCGGGTGGTTTGGGGGGTGAAGTGGAGCGTGGCAGGTGGGAGTGACGTTGGAGCGGACGGTTGATCGAAGTCGATGATTGAGGAGAGTCCGCCGACTTCGAACCAGGTGCGCGTGTCGTGAAAGTAGAGCAGGGCATGCGGGTAGTGGCCGAGAGTGAAGTCGCCGTCATAGCCGACCCAACCGAACAGACCGCCTGCTGGGAATGGCCAATCGGGGTGGTGGGGCAAGGCGTGATGTTGGAGGTGGTCTTCGACTTGCTGCCAGTCGGCAGGAAGGCTGCCCGTTAGGATTTTCAGGGGGCTAGCCGTCAGGAGCGAAATGGCTCCGGCTCCGGCTTCAGCACTGTCCAGCCACAAAAAACCGGGGAGGTGAGCGAGGCGGAGGGCGAGGTCTTCGGGGCGGAGAGTCCAGGGACGGTGCTGAAAAGGCGCGGCGGAACGGTCCGCAGCGGGAACGCTGAGGTGAGTGATCTCAAAGCGGGATCCGTGAATCATTGACACTTTCTCTCCGGCACCGTACCATATCTATTTATCACAGCAACGAATCCCGGTGGCACGTCCAGAATCCAACATTTTAGCCAAAGATACGGGGCGGGTCCAAACCGTCGCTCTGGGGGTGCTGTGCGCTTTAGCAGGTTTGCAAATGGCGCTGCTGGGCTGGAGTGCTTGGGTGGCGGTGAAAAAACAGGCAACGGAGGGGGGACAATCGATTTCGGTGGTGCCGCCGACGAAGAAGGCGCTCTCAGCGCCGGTGCTGGTGGCGCCGCCGCTACCTGGTCAATTGGCAGGTGCCGCGGGGGGGCAGGAACGGGTGGAGTCTGGTTTGACGCCGCCTTTGCCGGGGATGCTGGCGGGCGAGGTGCCGGCGGGTGGGTCTGAGTCTTTGCGTGGAGCGCAGGTGGCCTCCTTGGGGCCGACATTGCCTGTGCCAGATCCTGAGGTGGCCGAATTACTGGAAACGGTGTCTCAATTGAGGTCAGGTGGTGAGACCGAGGGCTTGTTGGACTTGCTCAAGGCGGCAGAGGGCATGGATCAAAACCACCCCGCAGTGATGAAGGAGTTTGCTCTGACGTATGAGCAGATGGGGCTGACCGACAAAGCGCGTGAGTATTGGCGGCGGATTGTGGTGGCTGGGGAGGCCGCAGGCGGGATGTTTTACAGTTTGGCCCAGCAGAGGCTGCAGCGGTTAGGAACCGCTGAGGTGCTGCCGGGACCGGAGGCGACGCTGACACCACCCAACATGGTGGGCGGAATCCCTGCAGCGTCGAAGGCGCCCGAAAAACCGAGGCATGAGCCTGGGGCAAAGCTGGGCGTGGGTGCGTGTCAGGTGGTGAGAGACTTGGCGGTGGCTGCGGGAGACCGGCGCACACTGCGCATTCCAATCGTGAAGGTGGCAGGTGACCCGATTGAACCTTCGGCAGTGAATGTGGATGTCTTCTTCTATGACCGCGTGAACGGGGGTAAAGTGGAGCCGACGCGTGCGGACCCGCCGGAAGCCTCTTGG
>JBIIUD010000167.1:0-6293 GCA_044340175.1 Verrucomicrobiaceae bacterium | reverse complement strand
GAACACCACTTCTCCGCCCTGCCGCACCCCAGCCAGCGAGCGATAAGTCACTCGCGGCCCATCAAAGAACCGATCCGGCGCATCGAAGACATAGTTGAAGACCGTGTGGTTCTTCATCACTGAGGGGTACACTTGCGCGCCTTCTGTCATGACTCCAGGCACTTCATCCACCAAGGATTTGGGGCCGAACCATGGCTTTCCTTCCTTCACAAAAAAAACGCCACTCCACTCTGGGAATGATTTGTGCACCTGACGCCCCTCATGCCAGACCCACCCCATAGGAGCTCCCGATGGCTCTCGAAAATTCGCGTTGATGGCAAATTGCAGTCCTTCCGTGAGCATGCGTTCCCGCGCGGTGGTGACCTCAAACCCTGATCGGAAACTGGTCGTGAACTCATAACGCTCAGGAGATAGCGTCAGCACATGCACTTCTGCCCCAAACACCGTTTGCAACAGCGAACTGAGTGTCCCCGCAGGCCGCCGGACACGCAGCTTCTTCCATTGCAAACCCGCCTCTTGATAGCGATCCACCAACGCGCCTTGGAGTTCCGCCGCCGTCGTCTCCGCCAAAGACTTCCAGACACCGCTTTTGAGCTTCACCTGCAAGCCCGCCTGCCCCCCTGCCACAGACCACAGCACCGCATTGCTATTCAGGTTGAACACCCACTCCAGCGTCACGTAAAGACCAGCCATCCCGGTCAGCACGACCAAAGCCAAAATCTTTATCAAGCGCGGTAACCGACGGTTCATCAACAGTTCTTAACATTGGCCGGGAAGCCGCCTCCCGCAACCCGCTTCCGGGGGTCTCTTCCCTAACCCACAAAAAAGAAAAAGCGCGCCCCGTTGCCAGAGCGCGCCTCGTAAGTCTTTGCAGATTAACCCTCGTCGCTTGCGGCAGGGGCTTCACCGCCTTCAGCGGCTTTCTCATCCAGCTCCTTCATGGCGGCCTTGCGGCTCATCTTCACGCGGCCTTTGTCATCGATGCCGATGCACTTGGCCGTGACGATGTCACCCATCTTCACCACGTCTTCGACGGCCTTCACGCGGAAGTCAGCCAGTTCGGAAATGTGAATGAGCCCGTCTTTGCTGCCCACCACGCGCATGAATGCTCCAAAGTTCGTCGTGCTGACGACCTTGCCAGTGTAGGTCTTGCCGATTTCGACTTCCGCCGAGATGCCAGTGACCATTTCGATCGCGCGCTCCAGGGATTCCTTGCGCTGAGCGTAGATGTACACGGTGCCGTCATCTTCAATGCTGATGTCCGCACCGGATTCAGCTTGAATGCCTTTGATGTTCTTGCCACCAGGGCCGATGAGCTCACCGATCTTGTCAGGGTTGATTTTGACGATCTCAATCCGTGGCGCATGGGGGCTCAAAGGCTTCGGATCAGCGATCGCGGCGTTCATCGCGCTCAGGATTTCCGTGCGGCCGACCTTTGCCTTATCCACCGCTTCTTCCAGAATGGAGAGCGGCAGGCCAGGGAGCTTGAGGTCAAGCTGGAATCCAGTGACGCCGAGATCAGTGCCACAAAGTTTGAAGTCCATGTCGCCGAAGTGATCCTCGCTGCCGAGAATGTCGAGCATGGTCAGGTAGCGCTTCATCTGGTCGTTCTCATCGAACTCACTGACCAGACCGACGGAGATCCCACCGACAGGGCGAATGAGCGGCACACCGGCATCCAGCAACGCCATCGAGCCAGAGCAGACCGAGGCCATCGAGGTGGAACCATTGGACTCCATCACTTCGGAGCTGATGCGGATCGCATACGGGAATTTGTCTTGAGGCGGAATGACCGGAGCCACCGAGCGTTCTGCCAAAGCACCGTGACCGATTTCACGGCGATTTTGACCCCCAAAGCGGCCCGTTTCACCGACCGAGAACGGAGGGAAGTTGTAGTGCAGAATGAAGCGCTTGGAACTGTCGCCACCGGCGTAGGTGTCCATGTCTTGGGCCTCGTCAGCCGGTGCCAATGTCGCGATGGCAACAGCCTGGGTTTCCCCACGGGAGAACAAAGCAGAACCATGCACGCGCGGCAGCAGACCGACTTCAGCGGTCAGTTGGCGGAGCTGATCCACGCCACGTCCGTCACAGCGTTGTTGCTTGTCCAGAATGCTGATGCGGAAAGCCTTCTTCTGAAGGTAATCGAACGCTTGACCCACTTCGAAAGCGGAAGCCTCTGGATAAACCTCTTTGATTTTGGTCTCCACTTCGGCGCGCAACGCACTCACCGCTTTGGCACGCTCCATTTTGCTTGGCTGATAGATCGCCGACTCAATGCGGTCACCTGCCACTTGGTAAGCCACTTCGCAGAGGTCTTCACGGGCCAGCATCAGCGGAGCCACGCGCTTGACCTTGCCGGCCTTGGCCGCCAATTCTTCCTGGGCTTTCACTAGCAGCTGCACTTGGGACTGCGCAAACCGCAGGGCCTTCTTGAATTCGTCTTCAGGCAGCTCGTTGGCAGCACCTTCAATCATGATGACATCAGTCTTGTTGCCGACGTAAACCAGGTCGAGATCACTCTCTTCACGTTGAGCATGCGTTGGGTTGACAACGAACTCGCCGCCGACACGGCCAATGCGCACCGCTCCGATCGGGCCCGCGAAGGGGATGTCAGAGAGGCAAAGTGCGGCAGACGCACCGTTGATGCTGAGGATGTCAGAATCATTCTCTCCGTCCGCACTCAGCAAAAGGGTGATGATCTGGGTTTCGTAAAAGTAGCCTTTGGGAAACAACGGACGCAGCGGGCGGTCTGTCATCCGGCAGGTCAGGATTTCTTTTTCGGTCGGCCGTCCTTCACGCTTGAAGTAGCCGCCAGGAAAGCGTCCCGCAGCCGAAGCCTTTTCTTTGTATTCCACGGTGAGTGGGAAGAAATCGAGGCCTTCCTTGATTTTGGTCGCGGAGACGGCGGTCACAATGACGAGGGTTTCGCCAAGTTGTACGGTCACGGCACCATCCGCCAATTTGGCGAGTTTACCGGTTTCGAATGTCAGGGTGCCCGCACCCAGTGTGCAGGCGATGTTATGGATGTTCATTTTGTTTGTTTTGGGTTGGGAAAGGAGTGTTTCAGCACGGCAGTCCGGCTTTGATCATGCGAGCCGAATTCGGCAAAATGAGAGCGACCGCAGCAGTCTTTAGGTTCAGCCAAGCTCATGTCAGCAATCGCACGTCAGATGGAGCGCCCCATGTCAGAGCGGCCATCCGAGAGGGCACGGACTCAAAAAAAAGGGGTGGACTCAGCGAGTTCACCCCTTTGGAGAGATTGGTGGCCTAGCGGCGCAGGCCCAGCGTCTTGACGGCTTTGGTGTAGCGGTCTTCAGCGGTGACCTTCAAATAATCGAGGAGTTTCCGGCGGCGGGCGACCATCTTGAGCAGGCCGCGGCGGGTGGAGTGATCTTTGGAATGACCCGTCAGATGCTTCGTCAAATGGTTGATACGCTCCGTGAGCAGGGCGACTTGTACGTCGGCACTGCCAGTGTCCTTCTCGTGCAATTGGAAGGTGTTAAGGGAGGGGGCTTGGACTTCGCTCATGTGTGTTTGTCAGAGTTCACCGCCTTGGTGAAAGGGTGGTGTAATTGAGAATTAATTTTGGGCCGCGAAGAAAACACAACGTCCGCTCATGGCAAGCAAAAGTTTAAAAATCAGAATCTCTTGGGTATTTCCAGGTTCATCCCCCAAAAGTTTTTCACAAAAACGAATTTTCCCGCTTGCCATTGCCTCCTCAATTTGAGTAACTAGACCGTGCTCATGAAAAAGCGTCTTCAAATCACTCTCCTCGCTGGTGCCCTCCTTGGCGGTCTCGTCATGGCGGATATTCAATCCCCTCCCGGTCACCATTTCAATTGGAGCCGTAAACTCAGCCGTGGTCTCGCCAATTTGGCTTATGGCGCTACGGAAATCTTGAATGTCTGGGACCGCTCCAATCGCAGTGACGGCGCCCACGCTGCCGCCACGGACATGGTTGTCGAAGGCACCAAACGCACCATCGTGCGCTTGGGCTACGGTGTCTATGAAGTCGTCACCTTCCCCTTCCCCACCTACAAGTGCACCTATCGCCCGCCGTATTACCGGAAAGAGCAACTCGACCCATGGTGGGGATATTCAGAGTTTTCCCCGCAGGTAGGCTTTATCTCCCAAGTGGACTACAGCCGCACGCAGGGTTGGTGATCGGTCTGGTTCGTTCGATCTAGGGTTCGCCCAAACTAGAGGCGCAGGTTGTTTTCAGCCTGCGCCTCTTCTTTTACACCCCGCCAATTCCAGGTTGACGGAGCCTGCCACGCCTCCATTAAATGTGCGTGTGGTCACGTGCTGTCCACTTTCCTGTTCCTTTATCCCTGCCCTGCCCTCTGAGTCATGCCTTTGTTCCCCCTGGCTACCGGCCTTTCTTACGGATTCACTAACGCCACTCCTTCGGGCCTCATCATTTGTGCCCTTTTGGTCCTCCTTTCCATTGCCAGTTGGGTGGCGATGATCCGTAAGTTTATCCTCCTCAAACGGGCACGCCTGGCAAACGCGGCCTTCTGCAGTGACCTCCGCCGCAGCCCGCATCCCCTGTCTCTGTTTCAGGCTGGCGAACGCTTTCACGACGCTCCCATGTTCCATATCTACCACGATGCCTGCCGGGAACTGTCCTTTTACCTTCTGGATACGGATATGGTCGATGCCAGCTTTAGCCGCAGACTCCAGGCCGCCGGACGCATCACTCCCAGCGAGATGAATGCCGTCAAAGAGACCATGGAAAGAGCCGTCAGCGAGTCCGCCTTACGCCTCGAGAGCCGCCTCGGCATCGTCGCTAGCGCCCTCAGTGGGGCTCCCGTGCTGGGCTTGCTCGGCACCGTTTGGGGCGTCATGGAAAGCTTCAGTGGTCTCTCCGACGTCGCTGATGGCAGCGGCCTGCGCGCTCTTGCCCCCGGCCTCGCCTCGGCCATGCTCACCACCATCGCAGGCCTCATCGTGGCTATTCCCAGCATGTTCGGCTATAATTTTCTCGTCTCTCGAATCCGCCTGCAAATCGCCCGCATCGAGCATTTCTCAGCCGACTTCGCCAGCATCCTCGACCGCCACTTCGTCGACCATCGCTTCGGCATCAACGACCACCCCACGACCCTCAGCGACCTTGATTCCATTGGTGTGGATGCCTTTTCCGGGGCCCCCTCAGGACTCGCCTCCTCAGCCACCCCCACCCCCTGAAGCTCATGCGCAAAGGTCAGCATCACGGTCACGGAGAACTCAAATGGATCACTGAGATCAGCGTTACCCCGCTGCTGGATCTCGTCTTCATCCTCTTGTTTGCCTTCATGGTTGCGCTGCCACTCGTTTCCAGGACGGACAGCCTGCTCACCAGCCCCCAGACTCCCGTCCGGCCTGCCACCAGCGCCCTCCCCGCACCGACTCCCGAGAACACTCTCACCCTGACCTTGACCCTGACGGGTTCCTTTTTCTCACAGGGGATCGAGTATCCCCTGACGGAACTCCACCCCCAACTTTTTGAGGCCGTCCGCAATCGCCCCGGTTTAGGTGTCATCCTGGAAATGCCCCCCGAACTTCCCGTGACCCGACTGCTTGAACCGATGTCCACTCTGCAAAAGGCAGGTGTGCAAAGCACCGCTATTCGACTGACCCCAGCACCAGCACCCTCCTGATGCCCACTCCGCATCCTACCCTTCCCCGCCGTTATGTGTTGGAGCCGTTGCGTCCAGCTTTGCTCGGCGCCACCCTGGCGCATTTGGTGTTGGCAGGCATCATCGCGTGGCTGACCTTCGCCCAACCGGCATCGACCGATAGCGCCTCAGACCCCGCCACCCACTCAGATCCAACCACCCCTGACCTGCGCTGGTTCCGCCCCGCCGACTTCCAGACGGCATTGCCACTGACCCTTGCTTCCGAGCCACCACCGGCCCCTGCCGCGCCCTTGCCGGCGAGTCGCAACACCTCCAGATACATCACCCTATCCCGACTCCAGGCACCGCCTTCAGACTCCCCCATCGAACAGCCCGACCAACCCCAGAGCGCACTGCCCCCGGCCAGAAACGCCCTGGATACCGCCACCCTCGATCACCTCGACCGCATCGACGAGGCCCTCTATGAAGCCTTCATGCAAGCTTGGTCACCGCCCACCCAAGACCAACGCGCCACCTTCAAGCTCACTGCCCGGCTCGACATCTCCCTCACCCCCGAGGTCCTCCTCGAACAGGCCGATTTGATCATCCCCTCTGGCTCCACCGACCTTGACCTGTCCGTCCTGCTCGCCGCAGAAAAAGTTGCAGAACGGCTGCGCAACCGCCTTTCTAATAATG
>JBIIUD010000166.1:0-6324 GCA_044340175.1 Verrucomicrobiaceae bacterium | reverse complement strand
TGTGGAAGGAAGTTCCGGGACGTCCGAGCCAGGCCTGGTGTCGCGCTTTTCATGGTCTCTCCCGCCTGCGCCCGAGTTGCGTGAAGCTGCTGCCGGAGTGGAAGGGCTGGACTTGGTCTGAAGAATGAGGGCTAAGGGAGAGCGGGCTTGACCTTGACGGTTTGTCAGGCTTTGAATGGCGGCTCTCATGTTGCCTGATTTTTCTGATTACCTCCGTTCCCGTTGCGAATTTGTCGATGCGTTGCTGGATCGGGTCATTCCAAGTGCCGATACACGGCCTTCAACCCTGCATCAGGCAATGCGACACAGCATCTTTGCAGGTGGGAAGCGACTGCGTCCGGTGCTCTGCATTGCGGCTGCGGAGGCCTGCGGTGGCAGCAAGGAGTCGGCGGGGTTCAATGCCTGCGCGGTGGAGTGTCTGCACACTTACACCTTGATTCACGATGACCTGCCTTGCATGGACGATGATGATCTGCGTCGTGGGGTGCCGACGTGTCACAAGGTCTATGGAGATGGCATTGCGGTGCTGGCGGGGGATGCGCTGCAGGCGCTGGCGTTTGAATTGATCACGAGGACACGGGCGACGGTGCGTCATACCACGGGCGACATGGTGGCAGAACTGGCGAAAACCTCAGGCAGTCTGCATCTGGTGGGGGGGCAGGTCGCGGATGTGGAGGGTGAGGGCAAACAACTGCCGCTAGAAGATCTGCGTTTTGTGCATGAAAGCAAAACGGCGGCACTACTGACGAGTTCGATCAAGCTCGGGGCCATGACGGCGGATGCAGGTGAAGAGCAGATGGCCGCGTTGCAGCGTTTCGGAATGGCGGCGGGGTTAGCGTTTCAAATCATCGACGATATTCTGGATGTGACGCAAACCAGTGAAAAGCTCGGCAAGAGTGCGGGCAAGGACCTAACCTCGGAGAAATCGACCTACCCATCCTTGATTGGCTTGGAGGCCTCGCGGGAGGAAGCTCATCGACTGACCACTGAAGCGCATGAGGCGCTGGAATGCTTTGGAACCGCAGGTCTGCGGTTGCGGCAGTTGGCGGATTACTTGCTGGCGCGGGAGTATTGACGCTTGATGGAGTCGGTCTTTAAGGCAGGCCGCAGGCCAAGCGGACGAGGTTGAGGCCGGTGGCGCTGATCTGTGCGGAGTCTCCGGAACCGGTGATGAGACCGCGCGTGTTGAGGGAGTGGGGAAGGGTTTGGGCGGGTGGGATGCCTGTGAGTTGAGGTTGAGTCACGGACACGGTGCCGGTTTGTATACGAACGGGCAAGCCCCAAGAGCTGAAGGTGATGCGCCAGCTCGGCGGTGGCGTGGTGGGGGCGGGGGCATCGAGCAGCCAAGGGTAGCGCTTAACCAGTTCCATCTTGGCGCTGCCGGGAACGGCGACTTCAAAGTAGGGCTGGGTCCGCCGAATGAAGGTGGCAGGGCTCAGTGCGGAGTCTTTGAGGCGCGCTAGATAAAGACCGGCGAGGTCCAGTCCGATCAGGTTTTGGCCGTTGTAATTGCCGTGGTGGTTGGGAGTGGCAAAGCCTTTGTCGTACCAGGATTTGAAGTCAGTGGACCAAAGCAGGTTCAGTTCGATGTGCAGGTGCGCCCGCCGTTTGTCGATGCCTGCACCGGTGTAGCCGAGGCGACCGAGCGGTTGGCCAATTTTGACGGTGTCGCCAATCTCGGTTTGAGTGGTATTGAGGTGGGCGTAGAGGGAGTAGAAAGGGCCTTGGCCCCAGTCGTGCTCGAGGACGATGTAGCGTCCGTAGTTGCTGTGGGAAGCGGTCTTCGAGACGTGAACGACGCGCCCCGGAGAGATGGCGAGGACGTCGTCGAGGGGTTCGCCTTTTTCGTCTCGGTTCAGCGGTTTGATGTCCAGGCCTTCGTGAAAGCGCGCGTAGGCGATCTGGCCGCTGATGCGTCGTGGATCGCGCACAAAACCAAACTGCCCACCTTCCCAAGGCGTGGAGGTTTGTCCTTCAAAGGTGCGGTCCACGAATTGGTAAAACTCAGGGCCAGCACTGCGGAAAAGGGCATCATTCTCGGTGGGAAGGCGCAGTTCGAATCCGCCGACTTGAGCGGCGAGGAGGCTGGGAAGCAGAACGCCGAGGAGAAGAAGGCGGGGCATAAGCAGAAAGGTAGCAAAGCGGAGGGCTGAAGGTATCAGGGAGCGCCTTCGGGCAGCGGTGGTAGCGGGTCGATGGTGGGGGCTTCAAACGCTGGAGCTTGAATGGCGGCGGCCTCCTCTTTTTTCGATTTCTTGCTCTCCGTTTTCGACTCCCGCTCGGACTCTTTGAAGAAGAGGAAGGATTTCTTTTTCTCCGTCTTCGTGGTGGGGGTCATGTCCAGATTGTCCGAGGAGGAGCGCAGGCCGCTGATGGGCGGGTATTTCTTTTTCATCTCTTCGACGACCTCATCCGTGACACCCTCCCAGATGGTGAAAATGCCATCGGTGATGGGGCGATCGATCACCACATAATCCACGCCGCGGCCATTGAGCAGGGTACGCAGGAGTTCTCCCTGACGCATGCGAGTGACGAGTTCCAGTGCCTGGGTACCTTTGAAATCGAGCTTCAGGGCGACGCCATTGCCGTTGCCGTTGTCGGCGGGGAAGGCGTGGTAGGCGGCGATGTTGTTTTGGCTGAATTCAGGCGAGCGGGAGAGGATGACCTTGCGCGGAGGATTGCCGACCAGGTCTGGCATGATCGAGCGCGGGGACTCCATCTCCGAGCTTTCGGCGTGGACGCTGAGGGTGAATTTGTCCTTCTTGCCGGATTCACAACTGCTGGAAGCCAGAGCGAAGAGGGCGAGGGTAAAAAGGGGGATTCGGCGCATGAGGGGATCAAATCAGAGGACGGAGAGGAATGCAAGGAATGTCATAGCGCTTGCGAGGGCGGAATTGAGGTTGAGGGTGGTGCGCCTGCCGACGAGCTCTATGTAACATGAAGACCCTTCTCCATCTGATTCAACCCCTAGGATTGATCTGGCTGCTGCTGGGCATCTGGCTGCTGCTGAGGCTGAAGCGTCGTCAGTGGCGTGACCTGATGCTGCCTGGCACCTCTTGGCTCATCCTGACAGTGCTGACCTGCACGCCTGCAGCCTCCCTACTGATGGCGAACTTGGAAGGCAAAAGTCCGCCTGTGACCTTGGAAGCTTTGCCGGAGGCGGATGCGATTGTTTGCCTCGGCGGGGGTGCCGAACCGTCCCAGGTGGAGCTTTCCGGACTGCATCTGAAGTCGGCAGCGGATCGGTTGGGCACCGCGCTGGTCCTTTTGAACCGGAACAAAGCGCCTATCCTGGTGCTGGCCGGTGGTGGTTATGAAGAAGCGGGTGTCATGCATTCGGAATCGGACCGGGTGCTGGACGCACTCAAAAAAGCCGGTTTGAACACCGACCGCATGAGGTCACTCGGCGTCTGTTCAGACACGCGGGACGAAGCCTTGAAAATGGCGGCACTGATGAAGGAAAAGGGCTGGACCCGTGTGCTGCTGGTGACCTCGGCCTACCACATGCCGCGCTCGGTTGGCACCTTTGAAAAGGCGGGTGTCGCTGTGTTGGCGGTGCCCTGCAATTACGTCAGCAGCGTGAACCGCATTGGCGACTTGCACTGGCTGCACCTGCCGCATTCAGATGCCTTCAGTGTCTTTGGAGGCTGGTTTCATGAGTTGATCGGGACTTGGGTGTATCGCTGGCGGGGTTGGCTTTGAGTTTCGGGGCATCACTCCACCCGGACTTTGAGATGTCGGGAAAGCACCGCAGCGACAGCCAGTCCCAGCCAGGGCAGGATCACGACGCCGTAGCGCGGTAGGGACGGGGCCAGACTGCTGCCACCCAGGTAAATGAAAACCAGTGCCGCCAGTAGCACCGTCTCCAGTGGCAGGGCACGCGCTTTGGCCAGACCAATGAGCAGGGCTATCGCCGTGATCAAGACGATGGGGCCATTGATCAGGATGAGGGCCATGGTGAGCAGTTCCTCGGCGTGAAAGGAGCGCGGAAAGCCAAACAGTAGCCGGTTGCAGTTGCTCAGCCAGTTCAGAAACACCCCCTTGGGGTTGGCCTTCAGGTTTTCTTTGGCCCGCTGTTTGAAGCGCTCCTCACGCTCCGAAACAGGAACTTGGTAATACATTTGGTAGAACTCCCGGTGATTCGGGGCCAGCTCCGGTTTCTCCTGCGCATCCTCCACGGAGAACCAGTGGCCGTTCTCGCCCGGGTGGGTGCTGGTGATCCAGTAGAGCAGTTCTCCCCCATTGGTGGACCAGCAGAGCGCCTGGCCGGTTCGAGACTGAGTGTGGGCCAGCCAGGGGAGGCAAAGGGTAAAAGCGACCGCCATCACGGCCAGCGCCCGCAGCAGCCTGCCGCGCTGACGGCTCCATAGCAGGCACCCCACCAGCAGCAGTCCAGTGATCGCCATCAGCACATTGCCGAAAAAGACGCGCGTCAGAATGAGCCAGCCAAAGGCGAAGCCCGCCATCAGCACGGCGCTCCAGCGCCACCTGTCCGCGCGCAGAGCTACGCTGAAGGCCCAGGCAAAACCGGCAATGCAGCACACGGACAGGGCTTCGGTCATGATGTAAGGAGCGGTGCGCACAAGGCTGGGATGGAAGGCCGTGATCAGCGCCACTCCCAGCGCCCAGAGCCGGCCCGCATAAGGGAGCACGGCACGGTAGCTGAACCAGGCCGCTAGGGCCATGAACAGCGCGTTCAGCAGGCGCATGCCAAAGAGCGGCGCGTTCAGCTTGAGCAAAGCCGCCAACACCAGCGGATAACCCGGCCCGTTGACGAAGTCAGGGTTCTCAGGCTCGGCGTAAAATCCTTGAGTGATGTTGTTGGCGTAATCCAAGTAACGGCCCTCGTCCCAGATCAGTCCGGGTGAGTGCGAGACCGCGGTGACCACGATGTAGAAAAGCAGGGTGCCACCCAGAAGAAGACCTTCGAGGCGTTGGGTCGGCGGGTTTGCGGCGCGCATTGAATAATGTCCGCTGCCAGAGTCGGCTTTGTCAAGCTGGGTTGAGGGATCGATGTGACGACTCGAAGAGGGAAGGGGGACGCACTCTTGCGAGTGCGCCTACGACGGGCGAGGGGACGACCTCGTGGTTAGGCGAGGATCTCTTTGGCGACGGTGCCATGCACATCCGTGAGGCGGAAGTCGCGACCAGCGTAGCGGAAGGTCAGGCGCTCGTGGTCGATGCCCATGAGATGCATGAGGGTGGCGTGCCAATCGTGAATATGCATTTTGTTCTGCACGGCTTCGTAGCCATAGTCGTCTGTGAGTCCGTAGTTCATGCCGCCTTTGACGCCGCCACCAGCCATCCAGAGGGTGAAGCCCTTGTTGTTGTGGTCGCGGCCGTCGTTGCCCTGACTGTGCGGTGTGCGACCGAACTCGCCGCCCCAGATAACGAGCGTGTCTTTCAAGAGGTCGCGCTGTTTGAGGTCCTGCAGCAGACCAGCGATGGCTTTGTCCACTTGGCTGCAGTTGTTTTCGAGGGCGGTGCTGAGGTTGAAATGGTGGTCCCAGTTGCCGTGAGTGATCTCGATGAAACGCACGCCTGCCTCGACAAACTTGCGGGCCATGAGGCATTGCTTGCCGAAGGTATCGGTGGCGCCCTCGCCGATGCCGTAGAGTTTTTCGGTGGCGGCACTTTCGTCGGAAAGATCCATCACGTTGGGCACCTCGGCCTGCATGCGGAAGGCGAGTTCATAAGACTCGATGACGCCTTCGATCTCCGGGCTGACGCCGCCGTCGAGTTGTTTCCGGGACTGGTTGAGTTTTTGGATGAGATCGATCTGGGAGCGTTGGGCTTCCGGATTGAGGCGTGGGTTTTTGATATCGGCCATGGCGGTCTGAGGGCTGCCGCCAAAGCGGCGAGCTGCGGCGGCGCCTCCTGGGAAACGATTGCCACCGATCTTGGTGCCCTGATAGACCGCGGGAAGGAAGGCGCTGCCATAGGTGCGGGTGGCGTTGCCGGGGGGATTGATGGTGATGAAGCCGGGCAGGTTTTCGTTTTCGGTGCCGAGACCATAGAGTGTCCATGCGCCGAGGGAGGGGCGGATGAACTGGGTGGTGCCGGTGTGGAGTTGGGTGAAGGCCTGGGGATGAGCGGGTAGGTCGGTGGCCATGGAGTTGATGATGCAGAGATCATCCGCGTGTTTGGCCACATTCGGGAAAAGACTGGAGATCCAGAGGCCGCTTTTACCGTGCTGTTTGAACTCCCACTGAGGGGCCATCAGATTGGCGCGACCATAGCGCCCTGCGGCAGAAGGCGCGCCTTTGCCGGCGTCGGCGATGAGTTTGGGCTTGTAGTCGAAGGTGTCCACATGCGAGGGCGCGC
>JBIIUD010000165.1:0-6333 GCA_044340175.1 Verrucomicrobiaceae bacterium | reverse complement strand
TAAGGAGTTGGGGGGCTCCAAGCGGATCGGTATGATGTCTGGTTGGCTGCAAATGGCAACGATGGTGGGCATTCTGGGGGGATTGTCCTTGGGTGGGCCTTGGTTTGATGCGTTGTTTGAACGTGGGGCGACTCCATGGGAAGCCGCGGCGACTCCGGTGTGGATTTTGTTTGGCAGTTCGCTCTTGGCGTTGGGGCTAGGCTTTGTGATTCAGCCGACACCTGCGTATGGTGAGGTTCGCTTCAAAATGGGGGTGCTGTGGGAGCATTTTGTCAATCTGCGGGGCACGCTGGTGCAAAAGGGGATGGGCAATGCTTTCTTGGGCGTCGCGGTGTATTGGTTTGTCGCTAGCATGGCAGCGGCGATGTTTGTCGATGCGGGTCTTCTGTTGTATCCGAACCGAGAAGATCCAGGTGCGGCGACGGCGGCCTCCTTCATGACGATGATGATTGGGCTGGGTACAGCGGCGGGCAGTCTCGTGGTGGCGGCGGTCTGCCGGCGTAAGGTGCAACTCGGAGTGGTGCCGCTGGGTGCGCTGGGCATGGCCCTGGCATTGATCGGTGCAGGCCTGTGGTCGCCCGCAGTGAGCGCCTATGCCATTTGTTTGGTGGCGTTGGGTTTGTGCAGCGCGGTGTACATGGTGCCTGTGCAGGCGGTGATCCAGGATATGGCGGATCCGGCTAAGCGTGGTCGCGTGCTGTCTTCCATGAACCTCATGAACAGTGTGGCGGGTGTCGTCGGGGTGCTGGTGCTGTTTGGGTTAAAGGGCGTGCTTGGATTGAGCCTCCAGTGGCAGTTCTGGCTGCTGGCGCTGCTCATGCTGGTGACTGCGGTCATTAGCGGAAAGCTGCTGCCGCGGCAGTTGATTCGGTTTGTTGGGCGTGCACTGATCCGTTTTTCCTACCGTTTGCGCACCTTTAACGAGGAGCGAGTGCCCGCCACTGGCGGTGTGCTGATGCTGCCAAATCACATCAGCTACATGGATGCGCTGATCCTTTCCACGGCGTTTCGGCGGCCGGTGCGGTTTGTGATCTGGGAGCCTTTATACAAGATCAAGCAGGTGACGTGGCTGCTGAAATTGTTTGGCACGGTGCCGATCTCTCCCGAGCGTGCCAAGGACGCGGTGCGCAGCGTGGTGGAGGCTTTGAAGGCGGGGGAGTTGGTGTGCATGTTCCCCGAGGGGCAGTTGACTCGCCATGGCATGCTGAATGAGATGCAGCGTGGCTTTGAACTGATGGCGCGCAAAGCGGGGGTGCCGGTGCTGCCGGTGCATGAGGAGGGCATGTGGGGATCCATCTACTCTTTCGAGGGGGGCAGTTGCCTTGACAAGCGTCCGCGCCGTCTGCGTGCCCCCGTGACGGTGTGGGTAGGAGAGCCAAGAGCACCGCGTGAAGCGACTCAGGAGTGGCTGCGGGAATCTTTGATGCAGCTGAGCAACGATGCTTTCTTAGCACGTGCCGTGTTTCGCAAGAGCGCGCCATCCACCTGGTCGATCCTGGCGAATGCTCAGCGGTTAGCGGATGTGGTGTGGCACAGGGCGGATGAGGGTATTTGGGTTTTGGAGGCAGCGGACAGCGTGGTGGCGGAATCCGTGCGGGCGTATGCCGAATGGCGGCGCGGAGTGAAGCTGCGGATTCGCTATGGGAATTCGGGGGGGGCTGAAGGCAAATGGGTGGCTGTGGGTTCTCCTACGGCCCTGGAAAAGGCGCGCGGCACGGGTGACTGGGGTGGGTTGGAGGTCACCAGAGTGGTTTGTGTGAATACGGGATGGGTAGAACAGTCCGCGGTCGGTCTGGGCGTGCCTATTTACTCCGCCTGGATCACCGCGAAAGAGGGGGCGTGGGTGGGGCTTTGCGTGCCAGATCCTGCGATGGCGGAAGGGCATGAAGGCGAGCAGGTGGGTCAGCGGGAGAGCAGCCTGGGCAGGCTTCTCCCTGGATGGGCCTGCCGCACGGTGGATACGGGTCTGGTGGTCAGCGGTTGGCACCCCGGGGCCAGGGGTGAGATGGCGCTTTCAGGAATGATCTTGGATCCAGACGGTTTTTTGATGCCAATGGACAGGGGTAAAAACCCCTTGCCCCCCTCGTGAAACGGTGTTCTCTCCCACTCAATCAATTACCCCCACCGACCCCTCATACATGAACGAACGTCGCGTAGTCATTTCCGGCCTTGGAGTCGTCTCCCCGCTTGGAAACAGCAAAGAAACTTTTTGGAATAACCTCGTCGCTGGCAAGAGTGGCATCCGCACCATCCAGTCGATGGACACCACGAACTACGATTGCAAAATCGGGGGCGAAGTGGTGGATTTTGATCCCACTTCTTATTTCAACAACCACAAGGAAGCTCGGCGTGCGGACCGCTTCTTTCAGTTTGCGATGGCGGCTGCCAAGATGGCGGTCAAGGACAGTGGTTTGAATCCTGACGCCGTGGACCCGCACCGTGTCGGAGTCATGGTCGGCAGTGGCATTGGCGGTCTGGGGACGTTGGAGACGCAATATCAGATTCTTTTGGAGAAGAGCCCGAGCCGAGTGTCCCCCTTTTTGATCCCGATGATGATCACCAACATCGCCAGCGGTATGATCTCCGCAGAATTTGGTTTCATGGGACCGAACATGGTCATCGTCACTGCGTGTGCCACATCAAACAACAACATCGGGGAAGCCTGGCGCATCATCAAGTTTGGGGATGCGGACTGCATCATCGCGGGGGGGGCTGAAGCCTCGATCCGCCCCTGTGGTCTGGCTGGCTTTGGCAACATGCGTGCCCTCAGCCTGCGCAATGACGAGCCAGCGCGGGCCTCGCGTCCGTTTGACAAGGATCGCGACGGCTTCGTCATGGGCGAAGGTGCTGGTGTCGTGGTGATTGAGGAGTTGGAGCACGCCAAGCGCCGCGGGGCAGAGATTTACTGCGAGTTGGCGGGATATGGCGCCACAGCGGATGCTTATCACCTGACTTCTCCGCATCCGGAAGGTCTCGGGGCCATGAAGTGCATGGAGATGGCCATGCGTCATGCCAAAGTCAATCCGACCGATGTCGGTTATGTGAACGCTCACGCCACCTCGACCCCTGTGGGCGACCTCTGCGAGTTGCGCGCCATCAAGCGCACCTTTGGCAACTATGCGACCAATGGACTGCTCATCTCTGGCACGAAGTCCATGACCGGGCACTTGCTGGGTGCCGCGGGGGGGGTGGAATTGATCGCCTCAGTCTATGCGTTGCGGGAGGGCATCATCCCTCCGACCATCAATGTGGACAATCTAGATCCGGAAGTGGATGTGGACATCTGTGCCAATGAAGCCCGACCTGCCAAGATCGACGCTGCGTTGAGCAATTCCTTTGGTTTCGGTGGGCACAATGCGGCGTTGCTGGTGAAGAAATTCGTGGACTAGTTCCGGCACAGAAAAACCTAAACAACGAGGGGAACTGAGGATGGCGCGTGACATTGTTTATTTTGACTTGGAAACGCGGCGTACGGCGGCGGATGTCGGTGGCTGGGGGAACAAACACGCCATGGGCATCTCCGTGGCGGTGACCTACAGCAGTCGTGCTCAGGACTACTGGATCTACACGGAAGAGCAAACCGATGACTTGATCAAGCAGTTGGTGCGGGCCGACTTAGTGGTGGGTTTCAATCACATCGGCTTCGACTACGAAGTGATGCTGGGACACACCGTGTTTGATTTCAGGGAGCAGCTTAACAGCCTGGATCTGATGCTCGAGTTGGAAAAAAAACTGGGGCATCGATTGAGGTTAGAAGCCGTGGCAGCCGCCTCTCTGGGCACGGGTAAAAGTGCGGATGGCTTGCAGGCAATCAAGTGGTGGCAGAAGGGCATGATCGCGGAGATCGCGGAATACTGCTGCTACGATGTGAAGGTGACGCGTCAGGTGCATGAATACGGTGCGAAGAATGGCTTTGTGAAGTACCATGACCGCAATGGGCGGGAGCAGAAGGTGGAAGTGGAGTGGTCGTTGGATTGAGACAACACCATGAAGCCCGCGCCTCTGGATGAAAACGAATTGCTGGGGCTGGCGGCGCATCTGCCGGGGTGGAAGGTTGCGGCGCAGGCGTTGGAGAAGACTTATCTGTTTGAGTCGTATCTCGACGGCATAGAGTTTGTGCGTCGATTGGCGGTGGCGGCAGAGGCCATGGATCATCACCCGGATCTGAGGGTGGGTTGGCGAAAAGTGACGGTGATATCCACCACGCACAGTGTGGGTGCGGTGACACGGTTGGATGAGGCTTTGGCCTTGAAGGCCGAGGCGTCATTGCTGCCGCCGTAGGGGTCTCGGCGATGCGATTTCCAACCCGTATGTTTACCGGACGCAGTTGAGGCTTGCCGAATGGGCGGTAGGACTGCAAGATGAAGACCGTGGCAGGGGAATCGAGTGCATCGACTTTCATTGATCCGGCGGCGCTCATGCGCATCCGGTCGCTAGAACTGCGGGCGCGGGTGGTGATGGAGGGTCTATGGAAAGGTCTGCATCGCAGTCCATATCACGGCTTCTCGGTCGAGTTCAGTGAGTATCGGGCCTATGTGCGAGGGGACGATCCCCGCCACATTGACTGGAAGCTGGCGGGGCGCAGTGGGCGTTACTTTGTGAAGAAGTTTGAGGATGAGACCAATCTGCGCTGCCAGTTGGTCGTGGACCACAGCCGCTCAATGAAGTTCGGCAGTCGCAGTGCCATGACAAAGGCTGATTACGCCGCGACATTGGCAGCGACACTGGCGCTTTTTCTGATGAAACAGGGTGATGCCGTGGGGGTGACGACCTTTGCTTCGGGGTTGGCTGAGCATGTGCCTGCGCGCAACCGACCAGGGCACCTGCGGCGTCTGATGTTGGAGTTGGAGAAGCCTGTGCAGGCTGGCGGCACGTCCTTGGATCTCTCGATGACACAGCTTTCCGATCTGCTGCGAAAAAAGGGACTTGTTTGTTTGTTTTCAGACATGCTCGCGCCGGTGGATCGCTTGGAAAAGCAGTTGGCATGGCTCGGAGCGATGGGGCAGGACGTGGTGGTGTTTCATTTGATGGACCGTGCCGAGATCGACTTCACTTTTGAGGAAGCGGCGGTGTTTTTAGATACGGAGACGGGTGAGGAGCGCTTTGTGAATCCGGTGCAGGCACGGCCAGACTATCTGGCGCGGTTGCAGGCGCATTGCGATCAGGTGCGTGCGGGATGTGAGCGGGCGGGAGTGGAGTATCACTGGTGCCCGACCGACACGCCATTGGAGGAGGCGCTGTTTGCTTTTGTGTCGCGACGTGACGGCGTCAGAGGCGTCAAAAGGCGGGCACCGGGAGGGGGCGTATGAGTTGGCTGTTTCCGCTGTATCTGGCGGGGGCGGCGGCGGTCATCGCGCCGATCCTCTTGCACCTGCGGCGGCAGCCTCCTCAAGATCGGCTCGCCTTCAGTAGCCTGATGTTTCTCGAGGAAAGCAAACGGCAACCGACACGGCGCCGGCGGTTGGAGAACTGGCTGCTGCTGTTGGTGCGGTGCCTCATTTTGATGCTCCTGGCGATCATGTTTGCGCGGCCTTTTTCCCGAAGTACCGAGGTGGCTGCTGCTGCGGAGGGCAAGTCGATGGTGGTGCTGCTAGATGCCAGTGCGTCCATGCAGCGTGCCGACCTCTGGCCGAGGGCGGTGGCTACTGTGCGCTCGTTGGTGGCTGCCTCGGGGGCGGAAGATCGGGTGGCGGTGGCGGTTTTTGATTCGGAGGTGGATTGGCTGTGGGCGGCGGATGAACAACTGCCGGAGGCGCGTCGGGCCGCCGTTACAGCAGCACTGGATCAGCGGCAACCTGGATGGGGCGGCACGGACCTGGGGCAAGCCATGGTCGCTGGACTGGAGATTTTTGGACGATGGGATGGGGGATATGGTGGTGCACGGCGGTTGGTGGTGGTGAGTGATTTTCAGGAGGGGGCAAATCTATCGGCTCTGCAAAAGGTAGCTTGGCCGGCGGGAGTGACGATGGAGCGAAAGGTCATCGCTCTTGAGGAAGCCGATGCCGGGAATCTAACGTTGGAACTGATCAGTGGCAGAGGCGATGAGGGGACAGAGCAGCAAACTGGGGTGAGTGCACGCGCCGATGCGGTGCGCCGTGTGCGGGTCAGTAGTTCTCGGGAGACACAGCAGACGGACTTCGAATTGGGTTGGGAGAATGCCGAGGGTGGGGTGAAGGTCCAAGGCTACCTGCCGCCGGGTGGCCGGCGCGTGGTGAAGATGCCGCCACGAGGTCTCGATAAGACGGGGCCGGGCACCTTGCTCTTGAGCGGTGACAGTCATGCTTTTGACAATCGAGTCCATGTGGCTCCGGAGCAGCCAAGGGAGGTCAAAGT
>JBIIUD010000164.1:0-6361 GCA_044340175.1 Verrucomicrobiaceae bacterium | reverse complement strand
AGTGGATGTTTCCTTTGCGAGCTTCCTCATGATAGAGGCCGCGCACGAAGAGCAGCTTCTCTTTGAACTCGTTCAAAGGTGCGAGCACACGGCCAAGCTCCATCGCCTTCCCTTCCCCCTTGGCCCACCATTCCTTCGACTGGAAGCCATTGCCGGAAAAAGTCACGCACAGCCGCACGGGGGCCTCGCTGGCTGGTTTGTTCTTTTTCGGCTCATCGCCCCAGACATTGACGGACTCCATCCATGGCAGCGCCATGGTGACGCCTGTCCCGCGAAGGAAGGCACGACGGTTAAAACGGTGGGTGTTCATGGTTGTTCTGTGTCCCTAGTTCTTGATTCTTGGTCCGATCACTCATTTTCAGGCAGCACGGGCAGCCACTCGCGCCAGCCGGTGATGTGCTTGCGCATGAGCGATTCGCAAGCGGCGGGGGTTTGCTGTTTGAAACAATCGACGATGGTTTGATGCGAACGCATCGTCTCAGCCCGGGTGTCGAGTTTCTGCACCTGATGACGACGATGCAGTCTGCTGAGCCAAAGCTCGAGCTCACCGCGCATGGAGCGCCAGAGTTTGAGCAGGCGTCCATTGGCCGAGGCTTCGAGAATGATCTCGTGAAACTCCAGGTCAAGCCGGGTGACATCCAGCATCGTTTTCGCCCGATTCGTGTCTTTGATATTCTTCTCCAGGAGTCTCGCATCGGAGGTGAGCGATGGCGATGCCAAGCGTGCGGCGAGCGGTTCCAGCGCGAGCCGCAGGGTGTAAAGCTCGTCAAAATCCTGGGGCGATAACGCCGTCACGTAGGCGCGACCCGTCTCGCTAAAGGAAACCAACCCATCCCGCTCCAGCGCAAACAAGGCCTCACGAACCGGCACCCGGCTCACGCCCAACTCGCGCGCCACCGCCGACTCTGCGAGCAGCCGTCCTGGCTCAAACTCTCCGTCAATGATGCGGCTGCGCAACAGTGCGGCCGTGTGGTCCGAACGCGGAGTGGTGGGTGCGGGGAGAGCTTGCATACGGTATACTGTATTTCAATCGACTGAACGGTATACCCTTACAAAATCTTTCTCGCGAGATGCTATTCATGCTCAGAAACCAAGACCGTGAAGCCTCAATACTTCGGAAAAATGGCAGGCGTGGGGAAGCGCTCTTCGAGGTTGTCGTTGAGATATTCCTCGCGGGGGACTTGAGCTTGAGGCCAACTCGCAGGTCGGACACGGACGATGCGGGTGGGGCGAATGCCTTCAATGATGAGATCGGTCTCGAAACGGATCTGGATGCCGCTGCTGCCGAGCGGGGCTTCACCGGGAAGCTTGATGATATCTTGGATGGGACCTTTGGAGGCCATGTGTGCGGGGCCGTAGGCGCCGTGGGTGTGCTTCAAGGTGTCGGCGACGGGATTCATCAGGGCGGGGCTACCTTTGGTGAAATCGGCATAGAGCGATGGGTCCATGCCGCCGAAGAGGGTGGCGGTGACGGTGGCGCGGCCGAACTTGCCGTATTCGACGTTGTCGATCCATGCGGCCATCCAGCGACTGCGGATGAAGGCTTTGTGCGTTTCGGTTTGCTGGTGAGCGGCGCGCTGAGTCGCGGTGTCGTCGAGCCAGATGTCGGAGATGTGAAAGCGGGTGAAGATGCCATCGGCGGTGGGTTTCCAGGTGATACCGAGGAGGACGGATTGGCCATTGAGCGCTTTTTTTCCGTCTGCGGGCCATGCGCCTTCGGCGATGAGTTCCTCGATGCTGAGGCATTCGCGGCCACGCCAGATGCGGGTGGCGGCATCGAAGCTCATCGCTTCCTCGGTGACCTTGGCGTCGCCGCCTTTTTTTGGCTCGCGGGTGGCGATGATCATGCCGGCGTGGCTTTTGATCTCCACTTCCTTGAGTTTCCAGGTCAAACCTAGGCGCTGACAGTGGCTGGCTTCGTCTTCGAGCAGGAGCACATGATTCTCGGCGGGAAAGATGCCTGCGCCGCGATTGTGATTGGCGTCCTGCTTGCCGCTATCGATCGGCAACACCGGCACAGGGGAGGTCTTCGGGTCAGGCGGGAGGAAGGCGTGAACGTGCATCACGGTACCGAGCGGGATGTCCCGCAGATCAGCAGGGGCGCCGTGATACCGCACGATGCCATACGGCAGCATGGCGAAGGGATGCGGATCATTGCGGAAGAACATGCCCGATCCCTCCACGCGGATGCTGCCACGACGGTTCGCGTGATCGACAAAGACGAGTTCACCACGGTAGGAGTGGGCTTTTTCGAGGGGCGGGAACTTTCCCGCTTCGGGGCGGAACGGCGCGTCCTCGGCGATGGCGGTGGTCGTGAGCAGAGAAAGGCCAAGGCACAGGTGGTAAAAGATTGGGGGTAAAAGATTCGGGAAGCCGTCTTTGTTTTTTACCCAGAATCTTTTACCAGGTTCAGTGGCCGGGCCGCAGGATGAGTGGAGTGTTGGAGTGATCATTTTCGACAACAGAATGGGGACAGAAGAATCAGGCGTTATTGATGAGGATCAGTAGTTCGGGAAGACGCTGGGAGTGGGGAAGCGTTCGTCGATGCTGCCTTGGCCGATGTATTCCTCGCGGGGGAGGTGGAGATCGGGCCAGTTTGCGGGGCGGATTTTGACGATGCGGGTGGGGCGCATGCCTTCGGTGATGAGGTCGGTCTCGAAACGAATCTGCATGCCGCTGCTGCCGAGTGGGGCTTCGCCGGGCAACTTGATGACGTCGTGGAGGGTACCGCGTGCGGCCATTTGCGTGGGGCCTGCGGTGCCGCCCTCGGTGTGCTTCAGGGTGCTCTCGACGCCGTTCATCAGAGCGATGGCGCCTGGTTTGAACTCGGCGTAAAGCGACGCGTCCATGCCGCCGAAGAGCGTGGCGGTCACGGTGGCGCGGCCGAACTTGCCATAGTGGACCGCATCGATCCACGCGGGCATCCAACGGCCCTTGATGAAGGCCTTGTGGGTTTCGATTTGATGCTGCGCGGCGTTTTGCATCGCGTCGTCGTCCAACCAGATGTCGGAGATATGGAAGCGGGTGAAAACACCACCGGGTGTGGGCTTCCAGGAGATGCCGAGCTGGACGGATTGGCCGTTGAGGGCTTTTTTTCCTTCGGCAGGCCAGATGCCATCGGTGATCAGGTGTTCAATGCGTAGGCATTCGCGACCGCGCCAGATGCGGGTGGCCGCATCGAAGGTCAGTGTTTCTTCGGAGGCTTTGTTGTCTCCTTCTTGCGTCGGTTCGCGAGTGGCGGTGATGGTTCCTTCGTGGTTTTTGATCTCCACTTCCTTGAGCTTCCAGGTCAAACCCTCGCGCAGGCAGTGGCTGGGTTCGTCTTCGAGCAGAAGGACGTGGTTCTCAGCCGGTGCGGTGCCGAGACCTCCGTGGTTGGTTTTGGTGCGGTTGTTGATCGGCAACACCGGCACCGCAGAGGTCTTCGGATCGGGCGGAAGATAAGCGCGGACATGGAGCATGGTGCCGGGTGGGATGTCACGCAAATCTGCCGGTGCGCCGTGATACCTGACGATGCCGTAGGGCAGCATGGCAAACGGACTCGGTGCCGTGAAACGAAAGATGCCTGCGGATTGAATGCGAAGGCTGCCCCGGCGGTTCACGTGATCCACGAAGACGAGTTCACCACGGTAAGCGTGTGCTTTTTCTAGCTGCGGGAACTTTCCGGCTTCGGGGCGGAAGGGCTCGTCGGCGCGTGCGGACTCTGCGAAAAATAAATGTCCCAGGCACAACGCCACGAGCCAGCAGTGCAATGGAGTGGTGGAGTGCTGGAGTGTTGGGTGAGACATGTTCGAAAGGAGAATGAATCGGGATGGGCTGGTAAAAGAGGGTGGGTAAAAGATTCAGAAAGCAGTCTTCATTTTTTACCCCAAATCTTTTACCAGCTTCAGGAGGCGTGGCGGGATGAAGTGTTGCTTCCATCACTCTACCACTCTTTTGCTCCAGGTCAGATCGCGATGACCCTATTGCTGTCGCCGAACTGATCGATCTCCACGCCCATGCGTTGGGCCATGAGGAGAAGCAGATTGCTCATGTGGGCGTCGGTGTTGGCGGGGCGGCTGCAGATTTGGTAGTGGGCGGAGGTGAGGGCGCCGTCGGGGCCGAAGGTGTAGCCTTGAAAGTCTTTGGCGGATTTGTTGAAGTCGAGGTGCGTGCCGTGCTTCAGGCCGAGGTCGGAACCGCCTGCGAGCACGAGCGGGAGATTCGCATTGCCATGGCTGTGGCCGTAGGACATGCCGCTGCCGAACAGAGCCATGGTGGAGCCAAGCAGAGGCTTGCCGCTGAGGTCTTTGGTTTCGGACAGGCGGGTGAGGAAGTAGCCGAACTGCTCGATGGCGAAGGTGTCGTAATTGGTGAGCTTTTCCATGTAGCCTGCATCGCCGCCGTGGTGGCTGAGCTGATGGCGCGACTCGGTGATGCCGATCTCGGGGATGGAGATGGCATCGCCCTCGCCGCCGAGGCTGAAGGTGGCCACGCGGGTCACATCCGTCTGAAAGGCGAGCACCATGAGGTCATAGACGGCGCGGAAATAATCGCCCGCCTTGGTAGCGGCGATGTCGCGGTTCGTGCGGTTGCGGTCGGCCTCGGAGATGGTGGGCAGCGGTGTGTCGAGCCAGGCATCGGCGCGGCGTGTGCGGATCTCGGCTTCGCGGACGGAGGTGAGGTATTGCTCCATGCGGCCTTTGTCCTCGGAGCCCATCTTTTTCTCGAGCTGACGCACTTCGGCGAGGTTCGCGTCGAGCACGCTGCCTTTGCGGCGCAAGGCTCGGCGCTGGACCATTTTGCCGCCTTTCGGTTCTTCGAAGAGCGAGGCGAAAATCTCACTGCAACGACGCATCGCAGGCAACCGCACGCCATCGGCAGTCCACGCGAGCGAGTCCTGCGTGATGGCGACCTCCATTGAAGGGTAACGCGTGTGCGGTGCGGTGACCTCGGCCATCTTTTGGTCCACCGAGATCGTGTTGCGATCTGAGGGACCTAGCTTGCCACCTGTGAGCCAAACGGAGATGCAATTGTGATGATGACTGAGCGCCCCCGGATGATGCAGTCCACTGATTGGCGTGATGACCTCGCGATGCTTCTCCAGCGGCTTCAACGAGCGAGAGAACTCATATCCTCGACCCTCTTTGGTGATCTGGTAGTTCAGTGAGTGCACGCCATTGGCGAGGTAGACGAACGCACTGCGCTTCGGCGTGGCGGTGGCCTTTTCCGCAGCGCGCAGCGGGACCATGCACTCGAGCATCGGCAGAGAAATGAAGCTGCCGAGGGCCTTGAGGGCGTGGCGGCGATTGAGGAGCCAGGATTGAGAGAGGAAGTTCATGATTACTTATTGGTGATTCTTGATTGAAGCTAGCTAGAGAGTTAGAACTATTGTTAACCGATAGATGACGTGGGCATAAGATCAGGAGCTGTATTTTAACAAAGCCCATGCCGTTCAACGTATGCCAAAAGCTTCAGCTCGGTCTCTTCGGTCTCCCAGTCGCCAAGCTCGATAACAGTTTGTTCGGCTGCGGCTTCGGTAATGCGGGCAATATCAGCAAGTTCAAAAGCTTCCAGCTGTCGATGCCGTTCATCTCGATCAGCGGACAAGATGACTCCAAAACCCGCTTCAATAAGAGAAAGCCATCGCGCTGAACGATTGGCATCAATTTCATTGAGCGCCTGAATAGTATCATTGTAGAGATTGGCACTGTGGCTGAGAATGAAATGACCCATGCCCCCATTTTGGCATTCACAGTCCCACCAAAATATCAAATAGAACACCTGATATGGCCTCGGCATTGCATGGTAACGTCCAATGTCACACTCTGGTTTAAATGTATCCAGAGTGTAGTCCCACAAGTCACCTAGGATCTCGTTAGTGCAAAGAATCATAGCGTTCGATTGGATTTTGGGTTGCCTCTTATGTCTGCATTATCGCTTCCTCAACAGCTCGGAGGCGGCCACGGCGCGGACGATGTCCTTGATTTGGTAATTACTCTTCTTCGCCTCGGCTTGGATGGCGTTGAGGTCGTCTTGGTCGTCGAAGGCGAGGGCTCGGCGGAGGGCGTAGGTGCTGAGGTGCTCGATGAAGGCGCGGGCGAGCTTGTCGCGGTCTTCGAGGAGGCGTTGTTTGAACTCGTTGGCGTCTTTGAAGGCGCGGCCGTCGGGCATGGCACCGGCGGGATTCACCAAGGGGTCGGCACCGACACCGGCGGCGACCTTTTCATGCGTGCGCCATTGGCCGATGGCGTCGTAGTTTTCCCAGGCGAGGCCGAGCGGGTCGAGGTTCGCGTGGCAGGCGGCGCAGTTCACATCGTTGCGGTGGGCTTCGATCTTTTGGCGCAGAGTTGCCTTGGGGCTTTGCTGAGTCGGTGGTTCA
>JBIIUD010000163.1:0-6384 GCA_044340175.1 Verrucomicrobiaceae bacterium | reverse complement strand
CGTGGATCAGGCAAAAGGCAGTGCAGGCAGTCGATGGCCGCGTGGTGATGCGAAGGCTGAATCGTGCCGAGTATGCCAACACCGTGCGCGATTTGCTCGGCGTGGAGGTCGATCTGGCCGATCTGCTGCCGCCTGACACCTCGACGAACGGTTTCGACAACAATGCCGAGTCGCTGCACACCTCCTCCTACCTGCTGCGGAGCTACCTGGATGCGGCGGATCGCGTGCTCGATGAGGCCATCGTGAATGAATCAAAGCCCTGGCAGATCAAGAAACGCTTTTATATCAAAGACGAATCCTCGGTGAAGCGGCCCGGCAGCGTGTATCGCTTTCTCGAGGATGGTGTGGCCATCTTCGCAGTGTGGGAGTCGGCCAACATCCGCGTGACGATGTGGAACTTCCGGAGCCCCTTCCGTGGCAAATATCGCTTCCGCATCTCCGCCTACGGCTTCCAGAGCCAGGGCAAACCGGTGAAGTTTCACGTCACCGCGGGCACATTCAAAGAGGTTACCGAAGAGCGCCTACTCGATTATCATTCCGTGCCTGCGGACAAGCCCACAGAGATCGAGTTCACCGCGCAGTTGGAGCCGGAGAATCGCATCCGCATCATCGCCGATGACCTGCCTGCCACACCACCGATGGTGCAGAAAGTCGGTGCTGACAAATACGACGGTCCTGGCCTCGTCGTGCAGTGGGTGGATGCAGAAGGGCCGCTGATGGACTCGTGGCCACCAGCGAGCCACGTGGCTCTGTTTGGCGATTTGGAACAGAAGAACATGCCCAAGGAGGACGATCTAGAGTGGCGCGAGGTTGTCTCGAAGAATCCGCTGCCAGATGCCGAGCGCATCCTGCGGCAGTTTGCTCGCCGCGCCTTCCGCCGTCCTGTGATGGAGGAGGACATTCAGCCGATCCTCGCCCGCGTGCGGCAGCGGCTGGAGTCTGGTTACACCTTTGAGCAAGCGGTGCGTGTGGGACTGAAAGCGGTGCTCGTCTCACCGCAGTTCCTTTTTTTCCGCGAGGATGCCACCCAGGAAGGCAGCAAGTTGGATGACTTCGCGCTGGCCAACCGCCTGTCGTATTTCCTGTGGAGTTCGATGCCGGATGAGGAGTTGTTTCGACTGGCCTCCGATCAAAAACTGCATCAGCCCACAGTGCTGCGACAGCAGGTGGAGCGCCTGTTGAAGGACGACAAAGCCGCCGCGTTCACCCGCGAGTTCACCGGCCAGTGGCTCAGTCTGCGGGCCATCGATGCCACCATGCCGGACCGCACGCTGTATCCTGAGTACGATGACAGCCTCAAGTCCGCCATGCTGAAGGAAACGAATCTCTTCTTCAATGAGGTGCTCACGCAGGATCTGCCGCTAACGGGCTTCGTCGCCTCAGACTTCACTTTTCTCAATGAGCGGCTGGCCAAACACTACGGTATCCCCGGCGTGGAAGGCATGGACATGCGTCGCGTCAACCTGCCTGCGGGCAGCCATCGCGGAGGTGTCATGACCATGGGCAGCGTCTTGAAAGTCACCGCCAACGGCACCACGACCTCGCCCATCTTACGAGGGGCCTGGGTGCTTGAGCGTATCCTCGGCATGCCGCCTGCGAAACCGCCGGTGGACGTCGAGGCTATCGAGCCCGACATCCGCGGAGCCACCACCATCCGAGAGCAACTCGCCAAGCATCGCGATGTCGAAGCCTGTGCTGGCTGCCATAAAAAGATTGATCCACCCGGCTTTGCCCTAGAGAGCTTTGACGTCATCGGCGGCTGGCGAGAGCACTACCGCAGCCTCACCAACAATGGCGAGCGCGACAGCCAAGGCCGCCGCGTGCGGCCCGGCCCCGCCGTCGATCCAGCCGATGTGCTCACCGACGGACGCCGCTTCCGCGACATCGATGAGTTCAAGCAACTCCTCCTCACCGACAAAGATCAGCTCGCCCGAAACCTCGCCGAAAAGCTGATGGCCTACGCAACCGGAGCCGAGCCGACGCCCCTCGATCGTCCGCAGATCGACGTCATCGTGAAACGCGTGAGCGATCAAGGCATGGGATTCCGCACGTTGATCTACGAGATTGTTCAGAGTAGCCTCTTCCAGACAAAGTAAGCCGAGGAGGAGTGGAGCCGAAAAGAACGGAAAGAGTCCGAAAAAAGGGCCTTGGATCTGGTCTGATCCTTTTTCGGCCTTCTTTCGCTTTTTTCGGCTAAATCAAAACAGGTTCCTATTCGGCTTCGTGAAGCTCCTGGGACATGGCGTACATTTTGATGTAGAACCTCCCGGCTCCAAAGTTCAGTAGCGCCCCATGCTTGATGCGGGATGACTTCAAATAGCCAAGCAGTTGGGCTACATGCTCGTTCAGCACGGTTCGTACTGCCTTGAGTTCCAAAAGAAGAACGCCCTCCACCAGCGCGTCGGCCACCAAGTCGCCGAGCAAGGTGCCATCCTCATCATAGACTTTGATGGGCAGCTGCTGTTCGACCATCAAACCTTGCTTTCGTAGGCGGTTGACCAAGGCATTCTCATAGATCTTCTCGACGTGGCCCGGGCCATGGTAGCGATGGATTGCAAAAGCAGTTTCACGAACGATGTCACAGAGTTCAAAGACGCGAGATTTGATGCGTGTGCTCAGGGAGGTAGAGTTCAGACAAAAGCAGAACAAAGCCAAAAAACCAAACGCGACGCCATTTTTTCGGTCTCTTTTCGTTTTTTTCGGCCCCAGCGACCGTTTCCCTCTGATGAAAACCCGCCGCACCTTCCTCCGCTCCGCTGGCATCACGATGGCTCTCCCCTGGCTCGAAAGCCTCGCAGCGAGCGGCACTAAAACACCTCGACGCATGGTTTGCATCTGCGCGCCGCTCGGTTTTCTGCCGGATCGTTTCATCCCCGAAAAGACTGGCCGCGATTACACGCCCTCACCTTACTTGAAGTCGTTTGCGGATTACCGGAAGGACTTCACCGTCGTCTCCGGACTCATGCATGCTGGCATGAGTTCCGGTCTCGGGCATCAGGCTTCCGCCAGCTTTCTCACCGGCGTGCCGGGCGCGGGCAGGCCGGGATTTCGCAATGCCATCTCGCTCGATCAACTCGCCGCCGAGAGCATCGGCATGGAGACGCGTTTTCCCAGCCTCGTGCTCTCGGCGGAAGGCGCAGGTGGCCTTTCCTGGACCCGCACCGGAGCTCTCATCCCGGCGGACAACTCGCCGTCCAAGGTCTTCGCCCGCCTCTTTCTCGAAGGCAAGGGCGACAGCGTCCGCGCCCAGCTCCAGCGCCTCGATGACGGGCGCAGCATCCTCGATGACTTGCGATCTCAAGCCCGTTCCCTCAGCGCCAAAGTCGGTCATGAGGACCGCGAAAAGCTCGATGAATACCTCACCAGCGTGCGCGAACTCGAAGTGCGCATGGTCAATGACGAGCGCTGGGCACGCACACCCAAGCCCAAAGTCGATGCCGAGCCTCCCACGGACATCTCCAACGCCGCCGACCTCATCGGCCGCACCCGGCTGCTCTTTGATCTCAGTCATCTCGCCCTGCAAACCGACTCCACCCGTCTCATCACCATCATGCTGTCCGGCAACACCTTCACCCCACCCATCGAAGGCGTCACGCTCGGCCACCACGACCTCTCGCATCACGGCAAAGATCCCGCGAAACTGGAGCAGCTCCAGATCGTCGAAATCGAGACGCTCAAAACCTTGCGTGGCCTGCTAGCAAAACTCAGCCAGTCCAAAGACGCCAGCGGCTCCCTGCTCGACAGCACCGCCGTCTTCCTCGGCAGCAACCTTGGCGATGGCAGCAGCCACTCGACCAAGAACCTGCCCGTCCTTCTCGCCGGTGGTGGTTTCAAACACGGCCAGCATCTTGCCTTCAATCCCGACAATCCGCCGCCGCTCTGCAATCTCTACGTCAGCATGCTCCAGCATCTCGGCATCGAGTCGGATCAGTTCAGCAGCGCCACCGGCACACTCACCGGGCTCGATTTGAAGACTGCCTGACCTCATTTTGGCAGGAAGATTGAGTGACTGACTGTTTCCCCATTTTCCTGCCCCCAAATCTTTCTGCCAAACCCCTGCCTTTCCGTGCCACCATCAACTCTTCAGCGGCTCCAAGACTCCCTCCATAGCATCGACTGAACTCGTAACGATCATCACCATGAAAACCATCCTATGCCTCTGCTCATTCACTCTCTGCGCCCTCGCGCAGCAGCCACAACTCAAAACCGGACCGAATGCCGATCTAGGCGGCGCTTTGCTCATGCCAGCCGATGACGAATGGAATCGAGATGTCTCCAAAGACGAAGTCGATCCGCTGAGTGATGCGATCATCGCTTCCATCGGCGCGGAGACGGGCCTGCATGAGGACTTTGGCATCGTGTGGAACGGCGCTCCAGGCGGCATTCCGTATTATGTCGTCAGCGGTGATCAGCCAAAGGTGCCGGTGAGTTTCGAATATGCCGACGAGAGTGATCCGGGGCCGTATCCCATCCCGCCGGATGCGCACATCGAAGGCGGTCCGCAGGCCGAGGGCGACAGGCATGTTCTCGTGCTCGATAAGGACAACTGGAAGCTCTATGAGCTGTTTCACAGCTTCCCGCTCGATGGTGGTAAATCATGGAAAGCGAGCAGTGGTGCCGTTTTCGATTTGAAGAACCCCAAACCGCGTCCGGCAGGCTGGACGAGCGCCGATGCCGCAGGTTTGCCGATTTTGCCCGGCCTAGCCCGTTATGACGAAATCTGTGGCACCAAGAAGCTCACGCATGCGCTGCGCTTCACGGTGAAAAAGAGCCGCCGCGCCTATGTGCCGCCTGCCACGCACTTCGCCAGTCCGCACAAAGACGAAAACCTACCGCCGATGGGCATGCGTGTGCGATTAAAGGCCAGTTTCGACACCTCCAAGTTCACCGGAGCCGCCAAAGTCATCCTCGAAGGCCTCAAAACCCACGGCATGATCCTCGCCGACAACGGTGGCAACTGGTTCATCAGCGGCGCGCCCGATGATCGCTGGGTGCACGAAGAACTGCTTCCCATCCGCAAGGTGAAGGGCAAGGACCTCGAAGTCGTGAAAATGGGACCGATGACGACGCGGTGATGCTTTGAGGTTGGCAAGAAAATTCAGAGGCAGGAAAATTTTCCCACTCCCTGCTGAATCCAATTTTCTTGCCCCTAAATTTTCCTGCCAAAAAACAACGCGATGTTTTTTGATTCTGCTCAAATGCCCGCATCGTCACCAAACGCAGGTTGAAATATTTGAGCGTCTGGCTTCGCCTACGGGTGCATGAAAACCACACTCCTTCTCCTCTCCCTTTTCTCCCTGCTTGCTCCTTCCTTGAGGGCGGATGATGACACGCCGGTGCCGCCGGAGGTGCAGAAGCTGGTCGAGGCGATGGTGACGGCGCTCAAAGGGAGTGATGATACAGCTTTGAGTGCCTGCTGGCATTCCGCCGAGGTGCTGGGCAAGGTGAAAGCCGCCCAAACAACTGCGGCGGCAGCCACCTCGTCAACGGAGATCGATGTGAGCAAGGAAAAAGAAAAGGAGATCAAAAAGCAAACGAGGAATCTGCAAGTCACCGTGGCGCGTGCCGGGCTGGTGCGAGCTTTAATGAGCAAGTATTTCGGCGAACTGGGTCAACTCACGCTGACGAGCGTGGAAGTCAGCGAGGATGAGGACGCCTCGCCTGACACACCCCGCTTTGATGGCATCGAGATTCGACTGCGCACGGCCGATGGCACGAACCTGAAGCTCGAAGTCGATTCCGCCCTCCGTGTTGAAGGCGTGTGGAAGTTCCAGGGCCGTCTCGAGGATGATTTCACCATCGAGCTGCCGGACGTGGAGTGATGGATCAGGAGGGAAGCGTTATCGAAAAGATGAGCCGCTAGTTGAGAAGGGTCGGCCATGAATGGCCGTCCCTTTTTGCTGAGGCCCATCCTCAATCACACCCACATTGTCACCCTCGAAGGTGCCGTTCTTCAAAATGAAGCCCAAGCGTCCGTGATCGTACCGACCCGCAGCATGTTAGACTTGCTCTGATTTTCATTGGAGAGCAAGTCCTGAGTCGGAAGATGTCCTCCTCAATCATGCACGTCGGGCATCCGAGGATCACCCTACCCGCCAGCCTCATTCGACAAACTGAAGGGTGCCATCGGTCAGGCGATAGAAGGCTCCCACAATTTTGATTTGGCCCTTGTCTTCCATGTCCCGAAGGATCTCGCTCCGTTCGCGGATCAGCTTGATGTTATGCCGCACGTTATTCTCGGCCACATATTTGACGAAGAGCGGATTCATAGAGGTCTTCTCGCCCTCGAAGTTCTGGCTCATCGCCACGGCAGGTTTGATCTTTTCCAGCATGGTGGTGATGTGGCCGAGTTTGACATCGTCAATGGCGCCTTTGACCGCACCA
>JBIIUD010000162.1:0-6408 GCA_044340175.1 Verrucomicrobiaceae bacterium | reverse complement strand
ATGAACTGCTCGTCTGTGTGCAGCGTGGCCAGATTGGGTTGGTAGTGAAAACAATCCAACAGTTCGGCTTCCATGTCGGTCGGGTCTGCCAATAACGCCCGCGCCTGATCGCCGTGACAGGCCAGAATCACCCGGTCAAAAGTCTCATCCCCACCCTGCTTCGTGACCACCCGGTGACCACCCGCGCTGCGCTCTACCTTCATCACCGGATCCCCCGTACGGATGCGTTCCGCAAACGGCTTTGTCAGCCTCTTCACATACTCTCTCGACCCACCGTCCACCGTCCACCACGGATGCCGCGTGCGCATCCCCAGAAAGCCATGATTGTACCAAAAACGCATCAAGGTCAGCGCCGGAAACTTCAGCATCAATGACGGCGGTGTGGACCAAACGGCCGAACCCATGGGCACGATGTACAAATCCAAAAAGTCCTGCCCATAGCCGCGGTGCTCCGCATATTCCCCCAGGGTCATGCGCGCAAACTGCGGATCTTCCAGCGCTTCCACCGTCTCTTTATTGAAGCGATTGATCTTCAGCAGAAAGTTCCAATATCGCGGATTCACCAAGTTCTTGCGCTGCCCAAACAGACTGTTCAAGTCGCGTCCATTGTACTCAATGCCAGTCCCCTCATGCTTCACGCTGAATGACATCGACGTCGGCTTGGTCGGCACATCCAGCTCACGAAACAATCGTGTCAGATGCGGGTACGTCACGTGATTGAACACCATGAAACCCGTGTCCACCGGCAGTTCCTGCCCATCCTCATGGACGCACACCGTGTTCGAATGCCCGCCCACATGCGAGTTTTGCTCAAACAACGTCACCTCATACTCGCGCTGCAAGAAATGCGCACACCCCATCCCCGCTACGCCTGTCCCGATGATCGCCAGCCTAGGCCTCATGCTTTCGCCTCCTCCTTGCCCTTTCGAATCTCCGCATAAACAGCCTGCGGCACAGGTCTCAAGTCCCAAATCAAGCCCGTCCATGACAGCATCTTGAGCACATAGTAAGACACATCGATCTCCCACCAAACAAACCCCTGCCGCGCTGAGAAGGCAAAACGGTGATGATTGTTGTGCCAGCCCTCACCCAAAGTAAGCAACGCCAAAAAAAGATTGTTGCGGCTGTCATCGTCCGTCTGGAATCGCTTGCGCCCCATCACATGCGCCAGCGAGTTGATGCAAAACGTGGCATGCAGCAGAACCACCGTGCTAATGAAAAATCCCCACACAAAAAGCTGCGGTCCATTGGTCCCCAGCCCGGGTGCCCATCGCTCCAAACCCGCGCCCACCAGCCACAGCAAGACGCCATAAGCCACTGGCACCAGTTGATCGTGGCGATTCAAAAACTTCAGCTCCGGGTAAGCCGCCAGATCCTTCACACGGCTGTAATCCGTCGGGAAATTCCGGCGACTCGTGATCCAGCCAATGTGCGACCACCAAAAACCAAACCATCGCGGTGAATGCACATCCTCCTGCTCATCCGAGTGGTGATGGTGATGGCGGTGCACCGAAGCCCACCACAGCGGACCCCGCTGCATCGCCGAATTGCCCAGCACCGCAAACAGAAACTGCCCCAGCCGCGAGGTCCGGAAGGTACGGTGCGAAAAATAACGATGATAAAAAGCCGTGATGGCGAACATCCGCACCAAATACAGACCCACCGCCGCAGCCAGCGCAAACCAGCTAAACCCCACCCACAGCACGAGCAGGCAGCCAAGGTGAATGACAATGAAGGGAATCGTCCGCTTGAGATCCACCTTGTCCTCCAAAGCACGCACCGCCTCCACCCCTTCAGGGTGATAATCCGAATCCAACCACTGCCGCAGCATGATCCCCGCCTGCCGGATGAATTCCCGTAACCGATTCGGGCTGGCTTTGCTGGTAGAAATGGATGGGGCTTTCACTGTTAAAGATGCGTCAAAAATCGAAGGCTGGATTCAAAATGACTGAAGAGACACGTGATCCTAAGCTGAACCGCACTCAGACACAGGCTGCATTACGCCGCCGCCCCTCAGTCGGTTTTCTTGATCTTCGCAGACTCTCTATGTCCTACTGGCCTAGTCACGCCACTTCTTTCTTCATTCAGTTGTTTGGACCGCCTTAAAATGACAACGCTCAGACAGGTCAACGCTTCAAATCCTCCGCCTTGAAACTGGCAGGCAACAGCTCCCGCATCCGCATCGAAACCAAACTCCCCTCAGACAGGAAAATCACCCGCGCCTCCTCCATCGCAAATTCAGCCAACACCTGACGGCACGCTCCACAGGGCGGAAATTCCAAACCCACCGCCACCACCGCCACCCGGGACCAGCGCATCCCTGGCCCCTCCTCCGTGACAGCTTTCCCAATCGCCACCCGCTCCGCACACATCGTCAAGCCATAGGAAGCATTCTCGACGTTGCACCCGAGGTACATTTGACCTGTTTCCGTCACCAGTGCACACCCCACTTTGACCTTGGAATAAGGGCTGTAGGCGCACTCCGCGGCACGGCACGCGTGTTCAAAAAGGTCAGCATCAGCACTCATTAGTTAAGACAAGTTAAACATTATACCCATTTAAACCCGGTAAAAACCCCAAAAGAATCCACTCGTGTCTTGACGACTCTCAATCTGTCCATTAAAACCCTGTAATAACCCTGTTTTAATTGTCTCCCGAATGGCTCGCCCGAGTAATAATTTCGAATCCCTCACCATGACGATCGCGATCACCCCGCAGATCCGCATGTATCTGGAGGATTTGACCCTCAAGGGCACATATGGATGCAGCGCCGCTGAGGCAGCACGGATGGTGTTGAGCAAGGCCATTGATGATCTGGTGGACCGCGGGTCCCTGCAACGTCGTCAATTTGCGCTCAAAGACAACCAAGTCGTCGCCGTCGAGAACTGATTTCCACGCCTTTTTATGTTTTCCCACACACACACAACCCAACACACCCCCCAAGCCCCCGCCCATGACTGCCACAGTCGAAGAAGAAACTTATGACGCCGATGTCTTCGCCACCCTCTCCCAAGTGGAGTTGACGGATCCCGACAACTCTTGGAGCAGCGAGACCTGCCTCGAACTGCTCGCCTGGGAAATCTCTCGCTACCAACCCGCCCTCGCCCGCCAACTCGCCGAATCAGGCAAGCGCAAACTCATGCTGGCCTGAGCCCTGAACCGGCGGCTTCGGCCTTCAATGATTTCTCTGCCTGCAAAGGCAGCCCCCAGGAGACTATTGAAGTCCGCAGCCAGGCTAAAAAACCGCCTGCCACGTTTCGAAGTGGCGCAGGCGCTGACTCGCTTGCGGCTTCCAGACCTTGCGGCTCGTCATCCTTTTGTCCGGACTCAGACATTCGAGGCGCTTAGATCGGTTCTCGAAAAGATTGTCAGTTTGATCCGGCGAGCGCAGCGGCCTCAGTGGCAAGGAAGTCGTGCAGCCCGCTATTAAATCAATAGCGGGCAAGCGGCTGACGCAGCCAATGAGGCCGCTCCGCCGCTGGGCAAGGTGACAAGCATTTCGAGAGTCGGTCTAAACCTATCGAGAACCGCCAAGGTCGGAATTCAGCTCTCTGAACGACACGGGCCAAGCGCACCCTTGCCCCGGCGCACCCGCAGACAAGCCCTGCGGGGAATCCCTTGACTCCACCGCTTCAGACCGCATTGTTACAACCCCCTTTACCCAAAAACCATGTCCCAAGAAACCACCCTCATCCTGCTCAAGCCCGATTGCGTCGCCAAAGGCCTCAATGGCGAAGTCCTCAAGCGCTTCGAAGCAGAAGGCTTCCGCGTCCGCGGCTGCAAAATGATGCAACTCACCGACGAACTGCTCAAAGAGCACTACTCCCACATCGCTGACAAACCCTTCTTCCCCGACGTCGCCACTTTCATGAAGAGTGCCCCCGTCATCGCCGTCGCCCTCAGCGGTGAAAACATCATCGCCCACGTGCGCGACCTGCTCGGCCCTACCGACTCCAAAACCGCCCCCAAAGGCACCATCCGTGGCGACTTTGGCGACGACAAAATGACCAACGTCGTCCACGCCTCCGACTCCCCCGAAGCCGCCGCCGTCGAACTCAAGCGCTTCTTCAAAGACGGCGAAATCTTCAGCTACTGAGTCCCCTCAGCCAGCTCACCCTTCGAAGGGCGTCCCACCGGACGCCCTTCTTTTTTGCCCTTTTGCCGACAAATGTCGTATTTTAATCTTGTCAAATCTGACATTTGTCGGCATAACGACGCCATGGTGCCCAAAAAACCGTCCCCTCTCTCCGCCGCCGAACAGGCCATCATGGACCATGTCTGGAAAAAACAGCCCGTTGGCCTGAATGATCTGCTAGCCGATCTCAACGAGGCGCGACTCCAGCCCCTCTCACGCGCCTCCCTGCAAACTCAGCTCACCCGGCTGGAAACCAAAGGCTGGTTGCGCCGCGACGACTCCTCCCGGGCCCACCTCTACTCCGCTGCCATCGCCGAATCGCGCGGCCGCAAAAGTGTTCTCGGGGAAATTAAACAACGTCTCTTCGGCGGCAGCAGCCTCGCCCTCGTCCGCTGCCTCGTTGAAGGCGGCGAGATCAGCGACTCTGAGCTCGCCGAGCTGAAGGAACTCGTCAACCAAGCCCACGCCCAACCCAAGCCATGACCGAAATCACTCTTCTCAACCTCGGACTTCAAGCGTTGGCGCTCTCCGCCCTCGGCTGGATCACACTTCGCCTGGGTGTCAAAGACGCCCGCCACCGCGCATGGGCCGCCCTGCTGGTGCTCCTCACGAGCGCAGTTCTGCCTCTCGCATTACTCGCCTTCCCCATTCCTTCCGCTCCTCCCGTTCAGTTCGAATCCACCGCAAAGTCATCCCCTTCCTCCCTCAACTGGAAAATCCACCTGAATCCCACCCCAGTTCAAACAAATCCCAGCGTCTCGGGTGCCCCGTCTTCGGCCCTCCTCTTCACTGACTTTTCCTGGGCACGCCTCCTCGTTGGTTTGTGGCTGACGATCTCGCTAGGGCTCACCTCCCTCCGCGCCTTCCGCCTTTGGAAAACCTATCGCTGGCGGCAAACCCTCCGGGAACTCACGGACAAAGAATCTTTGACACTGTCAGCCCTGAACTCGCCCGAAAAACTCCGTGTTTCTGAAAACGGTCAAGGCCCCTGCCTCAGCGGCTGCTTTCATCCGCTCATCGTCGTTCCTGCCGAAGCCTTCCAATCCTGGACGCCGGAACGCTGGCGCTGGATGCTCGCCCACGAAGGCGAACACCGCCGCAGCGGCGACACCTGGATGAGCGAAGTTCTCGGCCTTCTCACCGTCTGGCAATGGTGGAACCCGTTTGTTCATGCGCTCGTCTCGCAATGGGAACAAGCGCGCGAAGAAATCTGTGACGCCACCGCCATATCCGGTCAGGCCCATCACGCCACCGCCTACTCCACCTTCCTGATCGATTTGGTCACAAGCCACCGACAACCTCACCTCCAATCCCTTTCCATGGCCACCTCCCGCCCCGCCAGACGCATGAGACGCCGACTCGAAGCTCTGCTCGAGCTGCGCCCAGTCGCCCCCCGCCTCCACCCTGCCTTCATCGCTGCCGCTCTGCTTCTCACCTCCCTCGCTGGCCTCACCATGCGCACCTTGGGCGTTGAGCCCACCTCCCCAATTACCTCAAAAACAACCGGCAAACTCGAAACCCGGGTTTTCAAACTGCCACCCAATTTCGACGGAGCGAAAAACGCCAAAGACTGGCTGAGCAAACTCGGTGTCGTCTTTATCGAAGGCTCCTCTGCCGTTTACAATCCCGCCACAAGCCAGCTCATCACCCGCAACACATCGGACGCCTTGAACCAAACCGCAGAGTTGCTCAAGAAATGGCAGGCAGGAGTCGAGTTCGACGAAGTTCAAGTTTTCCTCTCCACGAAATGGGTCGAAATGCCGACCCATCCATCGCCGGATGACCCTCTGGCGCGTGAATTGACCCGCCTGGGTCCCCTCCTGACCGACTCTCAGCTTCAAGCCGTGTTCCGCGCCTTGTCTCAAAAAAAGGGCGTCGACCTTCTCACTGCGCCCAGCGTCACCACCCGAGACGGCCAGCAGGCCACGGTCGAGGTCCTGCGCGAAGTTTATGTCTCACCTTCGGGGCGGGAGGACTTCGCCGGCATTCGCTGTGATTTAACCGCCACCATCCAAAAAACCGCCAACATCCAGAACGGCCAAATCGAAGTGATGGTCTCCGCCGACATGGGCGTGGCCTTTCAGGATGGCAAGCGCCTGACGGACTGGAAAGCCATGACCTCGTCACCGATGAAGATTCTTCACCTCTACGCCACCAAAACCGCCACTCTGAACGATGGCGAAACCTTGCTAATACCGATCGGAAATGCCGAACCAGATCGCCAAGTCATGCTCTTTGTCACCGCCGCCCTCATTCGGCCCAGCGGCCAAAAA
>JBIIUD010000161.1:0-6410 GCA_044340175.1 Verrucomicrobiaceae bacterium | reverse complement strand
AACGCCGCTATGGAACCCGGATACCGCATCTACCGCGTCGAAATGAAAAACGGCGACCTCATCGACGCCTTCTACATCTCTGAAGACAAAGACGCCATTGTCATCCGCCAGCCCGGTGCCCCCGACCGCCGCCTCCCCAAAGCCGAAGTCGCCCGCACCCAATTCATCCGCCGCTCCCTCATGCCCGAAGGCCTCCTCGACGCCCTCCCCGAAAAAGCCACCGCCGACCTCCTCGCCTACCTCCTCACCCTCAAAGGCTAACTTTGCAGCTCAGGCTTTTTAGCCAATGCCTCGTTGGAGTCGATGATTTAGCCCAAGGCATGCCCCTATCAAGAGCCCAACCCAACCCAAGCAAAAACACTCCTGCCCCCTCAAAACCGACGGCGGCGCTGAAGCAGCATAAGCCAACCGCCGAACAGACACAGCATCATCCGCCCCGGTTCAGGAACTAGCCTCACAGCAATGACCCCGTTGCTGCCAAAAGCGGACGTGTCCCATTCCCACATCCCATCCGGCAGCACAGCCCCGCTGAGATCGAGCATGGAAGCGCTCAGCCCATTCATCCCCAAAGCGGACCAATCGATCAAATCAAAGCTGTGCCCCAGCGCAGGGGTGTAGCCGCCGAGGAAGGAAACCTTGATCGAGCCCAGACTCATCGCACTGAAATCCATCACCCCCGTGCTTGTGGGCGCGAAGTTCAGTCGGTCATTGTTCCCATTGCCGCCCAACTGAAACAGCAGACTGCTTGTGCCCAGAAACACTGCATCCCCATTCTCAGGAGCCAGCGTCAGCATCCCAATCGCATCCACCAGTCCGGGAGCCACTGCGCCGCCGATGGAGAAACCATTGCTGCCCGTCGGCGCCAGGATACCCGTGCCGCCCAAGGTCGTGCCAGCTGCGGTGATGACCAAGCCGCCGCCGGTTCCAGATCCACTGGTGTTGGTGACGAGCAGGCTGCCGCCAGCAAGCGTGGTGCCGCCGGAGTAGGAGTTAGCGCCTCCCAGGATCAGGCTGCCGTTGTCGATCTTTGCCAAAGCGCCAATGCCTGCGCCATTGTTGGCCATGATGCCGTTGTAGGTGAGCGTGCGACCACCTTCAACACTCAACGTGCCCGTCCCGCTGCCGCCATCTGGACCGAGGGCGATGCCTCGATTGGCATTGATTGTCATGTTGTTGACCGTGAGGCGCAGGCCACCGCCGTTGAGAAGGATGCTAGCGGGTGTGGGCGAGGCTGGAGCGGCACCAATGCGGTCCTCAATGCTGTAGCTGACGAGACCACCATTCACCGTGAGGCCGCCGGTGAAGGTATTGGTGCTGTTTTGCAATCGCAGCGTGCCGCTGCCGGTCTTGATCAGCCTGCCAGAGCCGCCGGGATTGTCGGTAATGACCCCCGCGAAAGTCAGCGTGTTGGTTCCCGTCACCTGAATGATTCCGCTACCGCTGCCGGAGTTAGGACCGAGGGCGATACCGCGGTTCGAATTGAGTGTCATGTCTGCAGTGATGCTAAGACCTCCCCCATTCAGCAGAATGGAGCCGGGCGTGGGCGCAGCGGGGACCGCTCCCAGCCGGTTGTCCACGCCAACGCTCACGTCGCCTTCCAAGACCTGCAGACCCCCAGTGAATGTATTCGCGGCGTTTTGCAGTCGAAGTGTGCCCGCGCCTGTTTTGATCAAACGCCCGCTGCCAATGCCATTGTCCGCCATGATGCCTTCATAGGTAAGGGTGAAACCACTGTTCACGCTGACGGTGCCACTGCCACTGCCCGTCTCTGGGCCAAGAGCAATGCCGCGGTTGGAGTTGAGCGTGAGACTGCCAGTGATGAGCAAGGCCCCTTGGTTGAGCACGATGTTCCCAGGCGTCGGCGTCGCAGGAACGGCACCCAGGCGATCATCAATGGCGAAACTCACGCTGCCTCCGAGCACACTGATGCCGCCGGTGAAGGTCTTGGCCGTTGTCTGCAGCCGAAGAATGCCACTGCCCGTCTTGAGGATGCGGCCACTGCCACCGGGAGTGTCCGCGATGCCCCCCTGAATGATCAAACTGTTGGCACCCTCGACCTGGATCGTGACGGAGCCAGAACCGGAAGTCGGCCCAACCTCAAAACCGCGATTCGCTCCCGAGTCGAGAGTGGCCGCCGTGGTATCGACCCACAATGTTCCCCCACGCAGAAACACACTGGAGGTCGGCGCGGCAGGCAATCCCCCCAGCGCGCTGATGACATTTGCAATGCGCAGCGTTCCATTATTGATAAAGAGCCCGCCGGTGAAAGTGTTCGCACCTCCCAGTGTCTGAGTACCAACGCCGTTCTTGATGACGGTGATGTTGTTGTTCGCCCCCGAGATGTTCGTCGTCGAAGTCGTCGGCACACCGATCCCGGAATCGAAAACATAGGTACCGCTGCCTCCGAGCGTGATCGTGGCTGGAGCATCGGTGTTGACCACGCCGCGTGCGACGGTGCCAGACACCAATCCAGCCACCGTCTGGGAGAATCCTGCCAAATCGAAGGTGCCGCCACCTCCCGCCGTCCCCCCTCCGGCGCTCTGATTGAAAAAGAGCGTGGTGCCAGTGGGCAGGGCATTCTCCGCACCAAGACGCAGGACCCCCGCACTGGTTTGATTCAAAAAGGTGCCTCCTGTGTAACTGTTGGTTCCCGAAAGAATAACAGTCCCAGAACCTCCTGACTGACCTCCCGAAATCTGGAGGGAGGAGTTACCACTTACCGAGCCAGTGTAAGTCATGGTGTTGCTGAAGTTTGCCCCAATCATCGTCGCTGAGGTCGCGCTGTTGTTGACGATATCAGCACTCAAACGGACCTGAACGGTGGTGCCCGATGTGGGCGTGTAAGCGACAAATCCAGTCGGCCCTGTCGCCGTCCCTGCCAGGGTGATGCTACCGCCAGTGATGCTGCTAGAGGAACTTAGATCAATGCGGTTACTATTGTCCACACTGGCATTGCCTTGAAGGGTGAGGGAACTACCGCTGCCAAAGGTGATTGTTCCCAGGCGCCAGGTTGGCCCGGTGGAGGCCATGTTCAGCGTGAGCGACACCCCACTCTCAAGCGTCACAGCCCCTGCGACAGTGAGTGCCCTCGCCGCCGCAGTGGACGTGATCACGTATCCTGTGGTGTTGACATTCAGCGCTGCCATCGTTGCGCCAGTGGTCAGCAGAGTCGAACTGCCAATGGTGATGGTTCCAGCAGAGCCTCCCAACACAGCAGTGATTGTTCCGCCATTATCCCAACTCTGCAGCGCCCCTGCGTCACTGCCGCCACGCCAAGTGTTGGCTGTACCCCAGTTGCCACTGCCGCCACTGCCCAACGTGCCTCCGTTTGAGTCCCAAAAGAGATTTTGGGCGGAGACCGGCGGCAGCGTGGACCCAATGCAAAACAGCAACCCCACCACCGCACAAAAGGATCGCATCGCACCTGGGTCACTTGGGATGAAACATCGTGAGTCCAGACAAGGTGATGCGCTGCGCCTTTGGGGTATCATGGATGATCTTGAAAGCAGATAGGATTCCACTGCAGCGTCCAGAGTGGCTGGCGATCATCCCCAAAATAGGGGAGCCTTGAGGAGCCGGTTTGAAGCTCCATGGACGGATGCACTGCTAAGTCCCAAGCTGACCCCGCCCCAGATCCAGATCCACCTCCACCACCCGCAAGAGACGGACACTGATTTTCTTCAACGACTCCCCAGGAATTGCCCCAAATGACTATTCACTCGGCTGCCCCAGCAAGCCAACCTGCAGATGCGTGATGAGGAAGGCATCAAGCGCTGAGCACAGCGCCGCAGCAAACCGCTGCCGGTTCTCCTCTGTATCACGCAGCTTTGGCCGATTCGCTTCAATTTGCACACCCACCACCTTCAGTTCAGGCTTGCAATGCCTAGCCACGGTGTAGCCACCCCGGAAAAAGGGCATCGATGGCACGGGCATGCGAGGACTAGGCGTGGCCAAGAAACCGCGCTCCTCCAGCAAAGCGCCGAGACTATGCCGCCCATACAACAGGTCTGCATACTCACCCGAAACACGTTCCGCCATCCAGGCCAAACTCCCTGCATCAGCAAACAAACCGCTGGCTATTCTGTCCGGACAGTCCGCCAATTCCGCAGGGGAATGCAAGTAGCCCAATTCCACTCTCGCTTCAGCGTGGCTATGACCATGCAGGTCGATCAAAAAAGCAAATCCATGACGTGCCACGGCGGATTGGCACGCCTGTTCGATGAATTGATGATGTTCATGCCAAGCAGTCTCGGCTTCGGCACAGCCCTGAGCCGCTTCGGCCAAATCGCGATTCGCATCCAGCTTGCTTCGGTGCAAATGGCAGATCACCAAAGCCGGTGACGCTCCCGTGCGTTTGTTCATCTCCTCAGCCATCTTACGCCCCAACTCCTGAGTGTTCGCATCCATCGCCGTCACGCCAAAGGTTCGATCCGGAATGTCCTCTGGACGCTCACGCCCCCCATGCGGCACTGCGATCACGATGGGCAGACAGCCCGGTTGATACTCAATGAAGTCCCTCTTTCCAAACCGCTGTTCTTGAAGTCCCTCCGTTCCACCCAACAAGACCCCAGTACCGAAGATCAAAAAATAGAAACATCGCTTCACGGCACCACGGGCACGGCCTCCGGTTCGTTCAACTCGCCTGCTACCCAAAGAATCCCGCGCGGAATCAGGAACTCGAGCCCGGGCGTGTTCTCAGGATGGGGACTGGAAATGAAGACCCGCCCCTTGCCATAAGTGCTGACCGCTTGCGCAGGTGAATCCACCATCACCCCGACGGGTGTGCCGTTCTTTGCCACTTCCGTGCGGAAGAACGACAAAGCCCGATAAGAAGGCAAATCCACTTTTGCTGATGGCTTGATGATCGGTCCGTTGTTGTAGCGCACCTTGAATACCTCCCCCACATCTCCCAGAATGGGGCGGCCATCATGCGCCACTTCCAAATCAACGTAACCGCTGCCACGCATCCATTTGCTGGACACCGTGCTGGCATTCAGAATGCCCAAACTCCACTCAAAATTCGTGCAGGCCAAATAAGCACCCGCACAAATGCCAACATAACCCCCACCGTTCTTCACATACTCTTTGACCTTGGCTCGGCCTGTTTCACCGATCGCCTTCGCCTGTTGAGAAGCGGATCCACCAGGGAAGACGATAGTATCAAACGCGGCCAAATCGAGTGACGCCACCTCCTCAGCACTGATGATTTGGGCAGTAGCTCCCGGTATCAATTTGACGACCTTGCTCACGTTTTGAGCTCCTTTTTCCGGTGCACCTGGCCCTTGATAAATCGCCACCTTCACAGGACTCATCTGTTTTGGCGGGGCGATGATCGTCTTGTAGCCATTGATATCCAAAGGGATCGGAGCCGGAGTGGACGACTTAGCCAGTGGCTTCGGTGACTCTGCCTTCGGTTCCAGTTTCGGAGCCACCTTCTCCGCCAGCACAGAAGTTTGCAAGCAAATCACGGGCAGCAGCCCAAAGAGGAAACGGGAGATTTTCATAACGATGTTTAAAACGCATCAAGATGGTCCCAGCCTTCAAGTCGTCACATCGCCAAAATAGGGGATGCGACAGACAGGCATTGTCAGCTATGTTGCGTAGAGATGAAGTTTCTGCCCTTCCTCGCCGTCGCTTCTGCCGCAGCGGCCCTGACCCCGCCGCCGTCCTCTCCGTGGACGGAACGACTGGCTTTTTGGATGGTCTCAGAACTCAGGCAAACGGACGCACGTCTCGGTCAAATTGAAGCCGAGTTGGCTGGCTTGGCTTCGCCCACCTTGGTGAACAGCAGCATTCGAATCGGATTCAAAACCGGCTACACGACCGAGGAGGATGTCAGATGGATGGAGTTAGAACTCCCCCAAGCGACCCTCGCAGACACTCTCGTCTTTGTTCCACCGCTCGCCAAAGGCGCCACGGCTGTGGTTCAGGGTTACGGTTTCCCGGTGCGTTTCAAAGTGGACATCTTTGATGACCTCGACCAGCCGCATACTGTGCTCGATCACACGGAAGATGACTTCCCCAATCCCGGCTGTTACCCGGTCGTGGCTCGCTTTGAACCGCGCCCCGTCAAACGCGCTCGCTTCACGGCCACCGAACCCTGGATCGCAGACGGTCCCGAAGTATTGGCCATGGCGGAAGTCTATCTGCTATCAGGCGTTCAAAACCTCGCCCTCGAAGCAAAGGTCAACACCTCCAGCAGCCGCAACGCCCCCCGCGCCTGGACCCGTTCCAACTTGACCGACCTCGTCACCCCCCTCGGTCTGCCAGCAGCGCCTCAGGCAGGAGGTGCCCCTGGATTTCATAGTGCCGTCGCAGGAAAGCCAGACGAAATCAAGTGGCTCACCCTGGAACTGCCGGAAGCCTTGCCACTGGACGAAGTCCGGCTCATCCCTGTCCGCAGACCCGAA
>JBIIUD010000160.1:0-6413 GCA_044340175.1 Verrucomicrobiaceae bacterium | reverse complement strand
TCTGGCATCCGCGCAGACCGATTGAAATTCCTCGTCTTCGTCACCTCCGGGGCCCTCGCCGGACTCGGTGCCGTCTTCTACATCTCCCGCCTCGGGGCTGCCGATCCCAATGCGGGTTCCGGACTTGAACTTTCCGCCATCGCTGCCGCTGTCATCGGCGGCACTTCCCTCTCCGGCGGTCGTGGCTCCATGGTCCGCACCTTCTTCGGTGTGCTCATCATCGCCACCCTCGAAGCCGGTCTCGCCCAAGTCGGTGTCTCCGAACCCCTCAAACGCGTCATCACCGGCACCGTCATCATCCTCGCCGTCATCGCCGACGCCTACCGCACTCGCCGAGCCTAACTCGTCCTCGTCCTCGCACGTCCCCATGCGCCGCCGCCTCCTCATCCTCCTCTCTGTGTTCCTCAGTGCTCTCTGCGGCAACCCCCTCGCCCTCGCCGAAAAGCCCACGATCATCTTCGACACCGACATCACCGGCGACGTGGACGACGTGCTCGCTCTCGCCATGTGCCACGCGCTGGCCGATCGCGGCGCTTGCGAGCTCATCGGCGTCACCATCTCCAAAAACAATCCTCTCACGGTCCCCTTTATCGACGCCCAAAACACCTTCCACGGTCGACCTGATCTTCCCATCGGCGTCACCCGCGACGACAAGGCCCAGCACCGCGAAAGCCGTTACCTCAAAGCCATCCAGACCGGCCATTACCCGCACGATCTCAAATCCAACGCCGACGCCCCCGACGCCGTCACCCTCCTGCGCGATCTGCTCACCGCCCAGCCCGACCACAGCGTCACCCTCATCAGCGTCGGCATCGCCTCCAACCTCGCCAACCTCATCAAATCCCCCGGCGGCATCGACCTCATCAAAGCCAAAGTCAAAACCCTCTCCCTCATGGCCGGAGCCTTTGCCTTTTGCAACAACACCAACTACCACCTCGAAGCCAACGTCATCAACGGCATCGGCTACATGCAAACCGTCGCTGACCAATGGCCCGACACCGTCACCATCGTCTGGTCCGGCTTTGAAATCGGCGAAAACCTGCCCTACCCCAGAAATAGCATCGCCCGCGACTTCGATTACCTGCCCCACCACATCGTCAAAGAGACCTACCTCCTGCACAGCGGCCCCGACCACGACCGCCCCTGCTGGGATCAAAGCAGCGTCCTCCAGGCCGTCTTCCCAGAGCGCAACTACTTCGGCCTCTCCCAACCCGGCCGAGTCAAAGTGCTCGATGACGGCTTCACCCGCTTTCATCCCACCAAAAAAGGCCAACCAAGCCAGCGCGACCGCTTTCTCACCCTGACCCCCGCCCAGCAGGCACGCGCCCTCGAAGCCATCGTCCAGCTCGTCGTCCAGCCCCCCGCTCAGCCCTGAGGCGCCCCAAAGATCTCAGCCGCATAGTGCTGCCGGAGAAACAGCAAATCCGCCGCATCCTTCTCCCGGTGGGTGTTCACCTTCATCCGGCACAGCAGCTTTGGCGAGGCAAACGGGATCGCCACCCCATCGATCACCCGCACCACCGTCTCCAAGATCGCCTCTGCATACTCGATGCCTGACGCCGACGCCATCAGATCCACCACAATCTCATCGCACACCCGCACCACCACATACTGCGATACCTCCCCCGCCTTCAACTCCCGCACCGCCTTGTCTGGCAGCACTTCCAGCGCCTTGAACATCCGCGCCTCATTCTCCGCGCTCGTCTCCATCAAAAGGTCCACATCTCCCGTCGTTCGCGGATAGCCTGAATGGATCACTGCGAATCCGCCCACGACCAAATACTTCACCCCCATCTCGTTGAGGGTTCGGCACAAATTCACCACATCCTCCTGAGTGGGTGCGCGGGAGATCAATTCCCCTTCGCCGGCCTCATCATCTTCATCGTCCATGCATTTGCCTCCTCATGTGAGCGAAACCGAAACACCCCGCGTGGTGCCAATCGATGGCCGGAGCTTTTTAAAAACTCATTCAAAGTCTCCTGCATCGCAAACCCAGCCGCCAAAGCATCCACCGGTGGTCGCCTGCGCCCAACCGTCTTGCCGATCGTTTCCTCCAGATTGATGATCCTTGGCGTTTGCTGCATAGAAACCACTCTATCACATCGCCCTGCTTTCGCCACCGGGATTCCTGCCCTCGATTCCGTCATGCATCCAGACACCCACCTTCTCCGCTAGAACCTAACCCTTTCAGACGTGAACAACTCCATGCCCACCCACCGCATCGCCTTCACCCTCCTCCTGCTCGTCGCCACCAGCCTCCCCGCCGCAGACCCCATCCGCGTCCAGACCGACGTCGCCTACCTCGAACCCAACCGCCCCGAAAAGCTGGATCTCTATCTCCCAGCCCCCAAGCCCAGTGCCGCCCCCCTATCCCCCGCGCTCGTTTGGATCCACGGCGGCGGCTGGACCCAGGGCACCAAGTCCGAAGCACGCGCCGTGGAAATCTGCGCCACCCTCGCCGAAGTCGGCTACGTCGCCGTCAGCATCGACTATCGCCTCGGCGACGGGGCCTGGCCCCAGAATCTCCGCGACTGCAAAAACGCCGTCCGCTACCTCCGCGCCAAAGCCACCGAGTACGGACTCGACCCCTCCCGTATCGCCGTCGCAGGCGGGTCTGCGGGCGGTCACCTCGCCCTCATGGTCGCCTACACCGCTGGCCAGGCCGATCTCGAACCCACCCAGCCATACCCCGACCACTCTAGCGCCGTTCGCTGCGTCATCAATCTGTATGGCATCACCAACATCCTCACACGCGTCAAAACCGATCCCCAAGGCCGCCCCACCACCGAACCCAACCCCGGCTCCTCCCTCCGCGTTTTCGATGTTCCAACCTTCACCGATCCATTGCTGAAAAAGGGCTCCCCCGTCACCCACATCACCCCCGCCTCACCGCCCACCCTCATCTTTCACGGTCGCGCCGACGCCACCGTGGACTACCTCCAAGCCGAGGAGCTCGCCCGCGTTCTCCAGCAACACCAAGTCCCCCATCAACTTCACCTCCTCGACAACATCGGCCACACCTTCGCTTTCCAGACCTGGGGAAAAAAGAAGCTCCCCCAGGACCTCACCCCCCTCGTCCTCACCTTCCTCGACCAGCACCTACGCTAAGCTCATGCGCCCGCTCTTTCTCCTCCTTCTTTGCGGCCTTACTCACGCCGCGCCCGTCAAAGTCATCTTTGACACCGACATGGCCAACGACTGCGACGACACTGGCGCTCTGGCCGTGCTCCATGCCCTCGCTGACAAAGGCGAGGCCGACATCCTCGCCATCGTCACCAATCGCAAAGATCCCTCCGGAGCTTCCGCCGCCGCCTGCGCCGTCATCAACACCTACTACGGCCGTCCGGCCATCCCCATCGGCACCGACAAAGACGGTGCGAAGACCAAAGGCCGCACCCCCAGCAGCTACACACCGGCTTTGCGCGATGAGTTTCCTCATCACGCCAAGCCCGATGACCAGATGCCCGATGCCCTCAGCGTGCTGCGTCGCACCCTCGCCGCCGCGGCGGACCAAAGCGTCACCTACTGCTCCGTCGGCGCGTTGAGCAACCTTGAAGACCTGATCCGCTCCCAGCCCGACGACCTCAGCCCGCTCTCCGGCCTTGAACTCATCGAAAAAAAGATCAAGCTCACCGTCATCATGGGCGGCGGCTTTCCGCGCACCGCGAATCCCGAGACCAACATCAAGCTCGACCCCGCCGCCGCCGTCACCGTCGTCAACGAATGGCCCGGCCCCCTCCTCTGGCAGGGCTACGAGATCGGCGCCGCCATCATCACCGGCTCCGAGCTGCAAAAAACACCCGCCACCAACCCCGTGCGCCGCGCCTTTGAACTGCGCCCGCATCACGGCGAGTCCGCCCTGGCCCATGGCAAGCCCAGCCACGATCAGGCCACCGTTCTCCTCGCCGTGCGCGGCTCGCAGCCAGAGCTGTGGGACGTCATCGACAAAGGCCGCGTCATCTTCGACTCCGACGGCCACTGCCAATGGTCGCGCGACTGGGCCAAGGCCCACCGCTACGTCAAAATCAAAGGTTCCCCAATGACCCTCACCCAAATCCTCGGCCAACTCATGGCCACCCCGCCCGCATACCACCCGTGAGGTCTAACCTGCCTCCATATTAGAATAAGCTCACCACCGACCCTCAGCGGATGACGTGAGTCATCCATGCGCAGCGGAAAGAGCTAGGTAAGAGCTGCGTCAGCGTTTCGGCCTTCGGTAAGGGAAAAACTTTTTATTCGACCATGCGGCATCAGGTTTTGTAATTTCCAGCAGATTCAAGAAGGCCCCTCAGATGGGTCGTTTATTCCATCTACTAGCCTCCCCGAATCTGCTGAAAACCCAATCTAGCTTGGTGGCTATCGCTTAACCCAGACCCATCGATTCACCGCCTCGATCCCAACCGAATGCACACCGCCGCCACCACCGTTCCCGTTAAGTTCGCCACTAAATCCCAACCCGTGTTCTCATAGCCACCCACATTGGTATTCGGGATCGTCAGCACCGCGATGAACTCCACCACCTCATTGAGCGCCCCGAAGCCCATGCCCGCCGCCGCGCACAGCATCAGCACCCCCAGTCCCGGCTTCAGAAGCCCGCCATCCGGTTCCCGAAACATCTGCCGCATCCCATGCCAGCACAGCCACGTCGTCACCCCGAACCCATAAGCATGGACCACCTGATCATACTTCAAAAGGTCCGGAAACAGCCACCAACTGTACAATACCGCATGCTCCCCGTTGTAGGGCCAGCCCGCCGGCAGCGGGCACAGTCCCCCCGCCATGTGCAGAAATCCCCAAACTGAAAAAGCCCACAGCAGCGACATCGTCAGCCCCACCCGCCGGTGCACCACCGCCATCACCCCGATCAGGATCACCATCACAGCGATGTAAAAAAGAAACTCCTTGTTCCCCCGCACCAGCGAAACCGACACCGCCCCCAGCATGTAGGCAGCATTGAACAGCACGATCGGCAGCAGCTTCAAAGGACGGGCGGAGGCGCTCATGCCTAAAGGATGCCTCAACTCCAAGCCCTCGCCAGCTCAAATCCACAGCCTTGGCCTCTTCCATCATGATAGAGGCCAACCGAAAGAGCATAATATCCATCATCCTCTGCGTCAAGGTAGGCAATCCACGCCGCCCTACTTCGGAAACCGCTCACTCCCCAAACTTTGTTGATCATCAAGTCCCCTTCCTCGTGTAATAACCAGTGCGTTTCCCACCCGCTGCCAACCAAACACGGAACACGGAAAACGGAACACGAACAAACCTTCCCCCCATGCCCTTTCTCTCTCTTTTCCTGCTCCTGCTCTGCGGCCTCGCCCACGCGGCCCCCGTCAAGCTCATCTATGACACGGACATGGGCAATGACATCGACGATGCGGTGGCGCTGGCGATGATCCACTCTTTGCAAAAGCGCGGGGCCTGTGATCTGCTCGCCGTCACCATCACCAAGGACCATCCTCAAGCCGCTGCTTATGTCGATGCCGTCAATACTTTCTATGGTTACCCCGATGTGCCCATCGGCGTTGTGCGGGACGGGGCCAAGCAGGAAAACGGCGGCAAGTTCAACCTCCTGGCCGACGAAAAAAACGCCGACGGCTCCCTGCGTTACCCGCATGACCTGCGCAGCGGGGTCGATGCGCCGGAGGCCGTGGCCCTACTACGCCAAACCCTCGCCGCCCAACCCGACAACAGCGTCAGCATCGCCCAGGTCGGGTTTTTCACCAACCTGTCCCGCCTGCTCGACTCCAAACCGGACGTCCACTCCCCTCTGCCCGGTCGCGAGCTGATCCAAAAGAAAGTGAAGCTGCTTTCCATCATGGCCGGTGCCTTTCAGACGGTGAATTTCGAGACCCGTTACCTCGAATACAACGTCAAACTGGACATCCCCGCCGCCCAGAAGTTGGCCAAGGAGTGGCCTAGCCCCATCGTCTGGAGTGGATTCGAGATCGGTTTTGCCTGCACATATCCGCATGAGAGCATCGAGCGCGACTTCAACTACGTCCCGCACCACCCCGTCAAAGAGGCCTACTACCTCTACAGCCCGCCGCCGCATGATCGGCCCAATTGGGACCCCACGGCGGTGCTTTACGCCGTTTATCCGGATCGCGGTTACTTTGACCTATCCCCGTCCGGCACCGTGACCGTGGACGACGATGCCGCCACCGTCTTTCGCCCTGGCAAGAACGGCAAGGGCCGCGACCGCTTTCTCATCCTCAACGACGTGCTCAACGCCCGCACGCGTGAGGCCATCGTTCAGCTCACTACCGAACCGCCAGCCAATCCCCTATCGACCCGGCCTTGACGAATCCGCTTAGCCAACGACCCTTGCCACCCCCACCATGAGTCGAGCCACCAACGCTGTCATTGCCGTCGTCGGCTCGCTGAATGTCGATATCCTTGCCGACGTCCAG
>JBIIUD010000159.1:0-6422 GCA_044340175.1 Verrucomicrobiaceae bacterium | reverse complement strand
CCGAGCCAGGTTTCGAGGTCCACGATGGAGATGCCGGCGGCGATGGAGAGGTAAAGGCGCTGGCCGCTGAGTTGGGCGAGGTTTTGACAGAGGGCGCGCATGTCTTGCGGTTTGACGGCGAGGAGGATGATCTCGCTCTCTGCGGCGGTCTGGGCGGGGGTGCCGGTGGAGGTCTCGACGGGTAGGGACTCCCGGAGGCTTTTGACGGCGGCGGGCACGGCATCGCACAGGGCGACGTGGAGGTCCTGTTTGCCGTCCAGTGCGGTGGAGACGCCCTGCAGGAGTGCGCCGCCCATTTTACCACAGCCGATGAGTCCGAGTTTAAGCATGGCGGAGTTTCCGCAGGAACGCGCGGCTTGCAAGCTGGGGATGCAGGTGGGTGCGGCGGGGCCTACTTTTTGGTTTCGGTCCCGGGCTTGGGCTCGTTTTCAGACTCGGTGGAGATGTACCAGTTGAGCTGAGGGACGGCGGTGAGCTCGACCCATTGGTTATCACCTTGCTGACGCCACTGGATTTCGGCGAGGATGTAGGCGTATTGAGTGCTCCAGCCGAGCTCACGGCGTAGCATTTCGGCGAGCGGGGATTTTTTGGGGACGAAAACGGCGACCTCGAAATCCTCCTGGGGAGGCTGGATGAGGAAGCAGTCTTTTTCATCCAGGTCAGGCACGTCACGGTCGAAGTAGTGGCTACGTTTGATGCTGACGTGGAAGCGCCCGGGGTTTTCATGAAAGCCTTGGACAAACTTCAGCAGCCAGTTGTCTTTGAACTCGATGAAGGCAATCCAGTCGAGTTTGAAGCCGGCTTTGGTCTCCTGAATCATGACGGGGATGGGGTATTTCCACTCGGGGCTGGCGACCATGAAGACACTCTGCATTCCACCGCCGACTTCGGGATTGGGGTCATGACGGATGAAGCCAATGCTGGTGACGGGGATGGCGGCGGGCGAGGTCTGGCCGTAATAGCGTTCGATGTGGGAGTTCACCTGAGGATCACCGGCACCGAGAATGAATTTGCGTTTGGCCTCGACGGAATCAGAGGCGAGGAATTCGATCAGGGCTTTGGCGGCAGGTTTGGCGGCATCAGGGGTATCTGCGGCGGTACTGAGATCTGCGGTGGGGCGGGTGAGGCTGGCGGAGCCGCTGGGGGTAGCTTGATCGTTGGGGACTTCCATCAAGGAGGTCTTGGGCGTGGGCGGGGCAGGCAGATCACCCGGCAGGGCTGGCATGGCGGGTTTCACGATCTCTGGAACAGAGTTGCCATCCGGTGTCGGAGGAATCTGGGAGTCGATGGGCGGCTTGGTGGCCTGTGGCATGGGCTTAACCACGTTCGTGTCCGTATCCGTGTCGAGGGACGTGGCAGGCGGCATGGGATTGGAAGCGGCGGGCTTGGCGGGAGGGGGCTCGGCCTTGGGCGTCGTTTCGGCAATGGCGGGCTTGATGGTTTCGCCAGGGTCGATGTCTGTGAGCGACGGTTCTGGGGAAGGCGGGGCGGGCACGGTTTCCTCTGCCTGAACAAACAGCGGGGCGATGTGCTGGTAGTAGAGGTCGGTGAGGGGATCTTTGAAGGCAAACAACAGCGCGCCGATGGCACCGAAGATGAACAGGGCGGCGATGCCGAGTCGAAGGAGGTTGGAGCCTTTGCTGGGGCGTCCAGGGATGGGGGGGAGGGGTTTGCGGGAGCGCTTGGCGAGCTGGGCGCTGGGGTCGATTTCTTGGATCTCGCTCAAACGCGGACCGAGCGGGGACTCGGGAAGGGTGGTGGATGTGGGCGCGACTGAGAGTGAGGTCAGCTGCGGGATGGCTGAGGGCGCCTCCTGAGGGTTCAAGAAACTGGATAGGAGAGACCCGGCGTCTGAAGGTGCGGGGCTTGGCTCGCTGCCCAGGGTGGGTAGCAGGGGGGCTCCTGGGATCAGTCCGGAATGAACGGGCTCAGGCGAACGGGCTGGGCTGGTGGGCAGGGGCTCCAGTGCTGGCGGTGGAATGGACGGACCCGGATGGAAGCCTGCGAGCAGGGAGTGATGAGTGGGCTCAGCGGGGGTGGGTCGTGGAGGGGGCAGTGGGGATGGGGCGGCCTCTGCTGGTGCGGGCGGCGGTGCGGCGGGAGTTTGGGTCCAGGATGGGGCGGGCGGAAAGGCCGGGAGCACCGGCGCTGGGGGCGCGGCTGGGGCCATCTGGGGGACTTGAATGTCCTGGGTATTGGGTAGAATGGGGAGCGGCGCCGGGGCGGGTGCGGGTATTGGAACGGGCACCGGGCTTGGACCTGGAGCAGCGGGGGAGGTGATGCTACTGCCGCATTTGGGGCAGGGGCCGGTGACACCCGCGAGGTGAATCGGAACGGTCAAGGGAGCGTTGCAACTCGGGCAATGGAACTGGATCACTTGAGGCGTCATGCCGTGGGCTCGGGGAAGATCGGGGTAAAGGGATGCGGTGAGAAATGAAAACGCTCGAAGCGGAATGATTTTTTACCGGACTTGGCTTTTAGCTTTCCCTATTTATTCGGGAAAGAGGGGGCTCTGTCAATCACCCATCGCACCATGGCGCAACGATCTGATCATTCCCCAGAGAGCTGGCGTGCCCACTGGATGGCTTTGAGCATGCCGGTGGCCTTGTTCACCGTTTCTTGGTATTCGGAGGTGGGATCGCTATCAGCAACGATGCCTGCGCCTGCTTGAACGTAGGCTTTGCCGTCCTTTAAAACGCAGGTGCGGAGAGCGATGCAACTGTCGAGATTGCCATCGAAACCGAAGTAGCCGACGGCGCCGGCGTAGGCGCAGCGTTTGCTTTTCTCGAGACTGCTGATGATCTCCATGGCGCGGACTTTGGGTGAGCCGCTAACGGTGCCGGCGGGGAAGGTGGCGCGCATGACGTCGTAGGCGCTGCGGTCAGGGCGGAGTTTGCCACTGACATTGGAGACGATGTGCATGACGTGGGAGTAGCGCTCCACAATCATGAGTTCATCCACACTGACGGAACCGTACTGGGCGGCGCGGCCGACATCGTTGCGGGCGAGATCGACGAGCATGATGTGCTCGGCGCGTTCTTTGGGGTCGGCCAGCATTTCAGCGGCGAGGGCGTCGTCAGCTTCGGGGGTGGCGCCTCTCCAGCGGGTGCCGGCGATGGGGCGGATCTCGATGTTGCCGTGCAGGCATTTGACGTGGACCTCGGGGCTGCTGCCGACGAGGGAGAACCCCTGGGGAAGCTCCACGCAGAACATGTAGGGGGACGGATTGACGTGACGGAGGGCGCGGAAGAGATCGAGTGGGGTGCCGGTGTAGTCGGTCTCAAAGCGCTGGGACGGCACGACCTGAAAGATGTCCCCGGCGGCGATGAATTCTTTGGCGCGGAGGACCATGGCCTCATACTCAGCCTGGGTCGTGTTGGAGACTGGGGCGGGGATGGCCGCGGTGGAGACGGGGGCGATGGTTTGCAGGGGTTTGACGGCGAGAGGCTGCTGGAGCTTCTCGATGACCGCTTGGATCTGATCCTTGGCCCAGGCGTAGGCGGCCTCGAGGGTGGGGTGTTCGTCGGTGTGGACGTTGGCGACAAGGGAGAGCCTGCGGGTGCGGTGATCGAAGATGAGGACGACGTCGGTGATGAAAAAGACCATGTCTGGCAGTCCGAGATGATCTGGGGGTGGCTCTGGCAAGGTGGGCTCGAAGTAGCGCACCATGTCATACGCCAAGTAGCCGACTGCGCCGCCGCTGAACACGGGCAGAGTGGGGCCACCGTGAGGTCGGTAGGGGCGCATGAGTTCTTCCAGGGCCTCCAATGGATCGCCCTGGAGGGTGAGGGTGCGCTTGTGGCCGCGTTCGTCGATCTCGATCTCCCGACCGCGCGCGGTGACGATCACACGAGGGGAGGTGCCCAGGAGGGAGTAGCGCCCGGAGTGCTGGGTGAGCTCGGCCGATTCGAAGAGAAAGCTGCAGCGTCCATCCCGAATTTTTTGATAAGCAGAAAGAGGGGTCTCATAGTCAGCGGCGATCTCTGCCCAGACCGGAACCAGATTTCCTTGGGAGGAGAGTGTCTGGAAGGCCGCGAAGTCGGGTTGGAGATGAAGCTCTGACATGGGAATGGGAAAAGGGCGGCTAGTTTGCACCGGAGGCGTGCAGGGGGCAACCTAGATTCGCCGAGATGGCAAAGCTCCGTCAATGCGCCGATTTTGGGGGCTCAAACCGTTGGCTGACTCACAGGCTTTGGTGAACCCGGGCCAGGGCCATGAGGATGTAGCCGGTGGTGAGGATGGCGTCGCCTTCCATCCAGCGGGCGGCTTCGTCGTTGATCCAGGAGCCGTCGCTTTTTTGGATGTTGAGGAGTTTTTCGGCGAGTTGCTGGCGCCATTCCACGACTTTGCCGTCGGAGAGCTTGAGGAAGTCGATGTTAGCGGCGTTGAGGGCTTTGGCCATGGTGTGGTAGTAGTAGTATTTGCCTTGGGCACCCATGCCGGGGTTTTCGTCGAGAGTGTAATTTTGGCTGAGCCACTGGAGGGCGGCTTGGACGCGGGGGTCGTCCTGGGTGAGTCCAGCGTAGATGAAGCTGAGGAGGCCGGCGTAGCTGATGCTGCCGTAGGAGCGGAGGGCGACGCGTCCGTCGGCGGTTTTGACTTCCTCGCCACGGGTTTCGACGGGGTTGTAGATGAAGCCGCCGGCGTCTTTGGGATCGTTGCTGACCCAAGGAGCCTTGTTGGATTCGGGGCGGTTCTGGCAGCGTTGGATGAAGTCGATGGCGGCGGCGAAGTTGAGTTTGGGCTCGTTTTTGGCGGCGTCGCCTTTGTCAGCGAGGAGGGCCTCGGCGTAATGCAGGGCTTCCATGACGAAGTGGGTGTTGGACAGGTCGGCGTGGTTGCCTTTGTCGTCGCCGTAGCCGATACCGCCGTCGAGGGGGTTGTCATTTTTGCCGGGTTCATCGAGGTCCATTTGGCGGGAGACGAGGAAACGGCGGGCTTTGAGCATGACTTCTTCGTTCTCGAGTTTGGGGTCGAGGAGAAGCGCCATCAGGGCGAGGGCGGTGTTGTAGTTGGCGCGCGCTTTGACGTAGATGCCGCCATCGGGCTGGGTGTTTTTGAGCAGAAAGGCGATGCCTTTGGAGGCCTCTGCGGGGGCGGGTGAGTCGGCGGTGCGATTGGGGTCGAGGAGGAAGCAGGCGGCCATGAGGCCGGTGAAAGCGACGGGCTCGGCCTCACCCCACTGACCGGTCTCGCTGTTTTGCTTGGATTTGAGAAAACTGAGGCCGCGCTGGTAAGCGAGGGCGATTTCTTGTTTGAGGGAAGCGTTCTGGGCGGGAACGGTCGCGGCTTGGGCCTGGAGGCGCGCGGTCGGAGCGAGGGCGAGGATGGCGGCGAGGGTGATGAGGTGACGCATGGCTGGGGTCGGGTGGCGGGGTTAGGGCGCGGGGGTGATGATCAACGTGATGGGGGTGCCTTCAGGGGGAATGTTTTTGGGCAGGCTGATCCAGATGTCGTCGGTATGGTTGCCGGCTGCTGGAGAATTGAAAAGCGCATTGGCATCGGCATAAACCGCGATGAGGGAGCCTTCACTTTCGGCGACAAAACCGCGGTTGTCGATTTTGGAGCCGTTGAAGATCCAGGCATCGAGATCGGGCGGAGGCACGCGCAGGTCGCTGTTTTGAATCCATTGGGAGAGTGGCGAGGTGTGCTTTTTACCGTCGATTTCCCACTCGGCGGTGAGCTTGACACGGTGGGCTCCTGGCGTTTTGGGCGCCTGCTCTTGGAACGGGAGCGGTTCGCCTTTAGGGAGTTTGGCAAAGAGTCCGGTCGAGCCTGGCGTGTAGTTGGCCAGCAGCAGAGCGACTTGCAGGTCCAAGGGGGTGACGGCGGTGGTGAGGATGGTTTCGTGGTCTTTGCCGGTCTCATGGACGAGCACGTACTCGATGGGGATCTGCTGGTGAAGGACGACGCAGGGCAGGCGCAGTTCGCGGGTGGTCGCGTTGATTTGGATTTCTCCCAGCTTGTACTCGGTGTCCGTGAGTTTTTGCAGTCGCTTTTGCGCCTCCGCCATTTTGTCCGCCAGCTGCTTTTCCGGGTTGGCAGGCGGCGCCGGGGGTTCTTGTGAATAAAGCAAACCGCCGCCAAGCAGGAGCATGACGGCGATTTGAAGGGCTGGGGTGGTTTGCAAAATCAAGCCTTGGGATGAGGGTTTACTCGCGTGATCCGCCTACCATGCGGAGGAGGAAGTAGAGGAAGTAGCCGAGCGAAGAGATGAAGGCGGCGACATAGGTCAGGGCGGCAGCACTGAGCACGCTGCTCATGGCGTTATACTCTGGACCTGGGGCGACGGCACCTGTGCTGGCGAGGATTTTTTTGGCACGCGCCGTAGCGTCGAACTCGACGGGCAGGGTGACGAGTTGGAAGAGCATGATGATGCCCATGCAGAGGGCCATGATGGTGACGGCCAATTTGGGTGAGAG
>JBIIUD010000158.1:0-6439 GCA_044340175.1 Verrucomicrobiaceae bacterium | reverse complement strand
GTCACTATGGCAGATCCCACGCCTGCCTGACCTGAGCTCGACTACCGGAACTTTATGCTGCCCTTCATGAGCTCAGTTTCGGAGTGGCGTTTGCGGTTTATCTGGCTGAGAGAAACCGGGTTTTACCCACTAACGTGGTAACAATCGCAGACAGGAGCATCAAATGAGCACCAATTATGATCCAATCGCAGAACAATATAAGCGGGCGAAGGAGCAGCCTTGGCGGTGCTTTGTGGAATCTTTCACCCTGTTGGAACTCACGGGAGATCCCACCGGATTGTCTGTGATGGACCTGGCCTGTGGCGAGGGCTTCTACAGCCGGATGCTGCGGCAGCAGGGTGCGCGCAGCGTTCTGGGCGTCGATCTTTCCGCTGGCATGATCCAACTGGCCCGCGAACAGGAAACACGCCAACGGTTGGGAGTCGAATACAACGTGGGGGACGCTCGTTCCCTGAATCCAGCAAACAAAGTGGACCTGGTCGTGGCCGCATACCTTCTGAATTATGCCCAGGATCAAAGCGAACTCCAGGCGATGTGCGAGGGGGTCTCCCGTTGTCTCCGGCCCGGCGGCCGTTTTGTCACCGTGAATTGCAGTCCATTGCTGCATTTTCCCACCGCGCCATCGTATCGCAAATACGGGTTTGAAACGCAGGCGCCGTCGCTCTGGCAGGAAGGGGCCCCGATCCGGTGGCTATTCCATTTGAATGACAGTTCCATTGAGATTGAAAACTACCACCTTAACTTGGACTCGCACGAAACCGCCCTGCGCCGGGCAGGATTTCAAACCATTCGCTGGGTGTCGCCACGCGTGTCGCCGGAAGGTCTGGCGCACAATGCCGAATCCTATTGGCAGGATCTGCTGGAGAACCCTCCGGTGGTTTTCATGGAGTGCATCAAGACCGCCCTGGATGGAGGTGCCATTCCCGATTCGCTGGGTACGCTGGATCCGTTCAATTTGTCACGCGAAACAAGCAGTCAATCTCAGCAGCCATAAACGAAGCCGGGACGCGCTCTGAGCCCATTGACCCCGCGTTGAAAGCGGCAGACCTGGGCGTGGTCAGAGCAGCAAAATCCTGCGAGACTATCCCATCACGTCCGACCGCATCAAAGGCCATAGCAAACGCGACAGAGCGCACTCTCAACAACAATCAACCTATGAAAAACCTTCTTGTATCCCGCGCCGATTGGTCCAGCGACAGCCGCGTCTATTGGCCAGCTCCCGCTCACCTGTGGAACGGCGTCGTGGACGGCGAGCGTTTCGGGACGGGGGTCACCGTGCTTTTCTATGCCAACGAGGAGGTTGGCAAAGGCCCGAAGTGGCACGTGCACACCTACGACGAGATCTTCATTTTGCAGGCCGGTCACGCGCTGTTCACCGTTGGAGACCGTAAAATCGAAGCGAAGGAAGGCGACGTCGTTTTCGGGCCAGCCAATGTGCCTCACAAATTCGTGAACCTCGGGCCGGGCGTTTTGAAAACCATCGACATCCACATTAGCACGCGCTGGGAGCAGACCAACCTAACTGACCCTGAAGAGGTGTAGCGCAAATAAAACGGGCAAAACCACAAGGACGCTAGAGCATCATGATGAAGCGCGCGACAGCGGTCCCTCACACACCGTCTCTGCTCCACAGGCAAGGCCAACTCGACGCGGTCCCCTCAAAAGTTATTTGCTAGCAGAGTTGACAGACAATCACCGACGCCCGCTCCCAGACACTCTTGGAAAACGAGGGGATTTCAGGAAGCCAGTATTAAAATTCTTACTGATTTCGCAGGCCTCTGCCATAAATCCAATTTCGCTTCACTTCCGCCATGGTCTTTGTAATCATGTAACACATGATTGAACGTTTTCTCTGTTTTGCGGTAACTACTCTGACGCTCCTCGGCCTGCACCCCGCGCATGCCTCACTGCTCACTCCGCCGACCAATCAGTGGGAGGAAACTGAGCTCTACGAAATCATCAAGGACAGACAGAGTGTCTTTGTGGAGGCGAATGCCGCTTACGTGACGTCGCTGCAGGGCTCTTTTCCGGAGATTCAGTCCTCGGCGGACCTCGTCGGCAAGACCGACTACGATTTTTATCCGCCCAACGTAGCGGCCATGTTTCAGGCTGACGACGCTAAGGTGATGGAAAGCGGCGTGCCACTGACCCAGTTTGAAATCAATCAACTGATCAACGGTGAGACCCGTATCATCCAGGTTAATAAAACACCGCTTTTCAACGGAGCCACGGTGGTCGGCATCCGGATCGCCTTTGCCGAGATTCCGGAGCTTACCGACCCGGTGCTGATACGAGGCTCGGCCCCGGCCCACCCCAGGCCCCTCTCGAAGCGTCGCCCCGCTCAAGTCAGGATTGGGGCCCTGCTCTCGCTAACCGGTTCCTGGTCAACGCTGGGCAACGATTGTGCGGCGGCGCTGCAGGTGGGGATCGCCCAGTTGAACAAGTCTGCCATGGTCCAGGAACAGCCGGGCCTCTATGATCTGGTGGTCCGCGACACCAAGCTAGATCCGCAAATGGCTGTCACCCAGCTCAGGGAGCTTCATAGACAGGGGGTGCGCGTGGTGATTGGCCCGCAGTCAAGCGCCGAGGCGCGTGCTCTTGTACCGGTGGCCACCAAGCTCGGCATGCTCTTGGTCAGCCCTAGCAGCACCGCTTCCTCCCTCTCCCTCGCCCGTGACAACCTCGTGCGCTTCTGTCCGGACGACCGCCTGGAGGCGGCCGCCTCCGCTTCCGTCGCCTATTCGGAAGGCATCCGCACGCTGGTTACCGTGGCCCGCGATGACGTGGGTAACACCGGCCTTTACCAATCGGTGCGCCAGAGCTTTTCCTCCCTGGGGGGCACGGTGGCCGGTGGCTTCACCTACGCACCCACCACCACCGACTTTGCTCCGGTGGTCCAGAACTTGGCTTCGCTCATCTCTCAGGCCTCCGCGCTCAACAAGGGACCGGTGGGCGTCTACCTGGCGGGTTTTGACGAGGTTGCCGAGCTGTTCCGAACCGCCGCCGTCTCAAATCTTCCCCAGGTGCCCTGGTTCGGAGGCGACGGCACCGTACTGAGCGCCGCCCTGAAGGAACCGGGAGCTGCCGGTTTCGCCAACAGTGTCGGGTTCCCCTGCCCCACCCTCGGAATCCCCGACGATCAGGTAGCCAATTCATGGCCCATTGCCGGACTCATCCGCATGCGCACCGGCAATGAACCTGAGGCCTTCGCTCTCGCCGCCTACGACTCGTTGATGGTCATCGCCCGGACCGTCGCACCCTGCGGCGCCTTGCCGCCGAGTTGGGCCTTGCTCCCGAGAGTGACGCAATCGGCCAACTCCTATGTCGGCCTCACCGGTCCGACCACCCTCAACAAGGCAGGCGACCGCAGTCTCGGAGCCTACAGCTTCTACAAGCTGCAGCCCACCGGCCAGGACTATCGCTGGTCCTTCTATGGAACCTGGGCCAACGGCCTGTTCCAGTCCGCGTCCAATCCCTGACCTAGCAGCCATTGATCATCCCGGTAGAACCCATTCCTCCGCTTCGGCACTTTCTTCTCCCCAGAGTGCTCCGCCTTCGCCTTTTTCACCTTCCGTTCAGAATATCCCCGCCCCTGAGGCCGCTCGATAGCTCCGTGAGAACCGTGTAGTCAGCCATCACCCGAACCGGGTTGGGCAAAAGGAAGCCCAAAGAAGGCCCGCTCGATAAGGTCCTCGCCCTCGCCCTCGTCCTCGCCCTCGATGCCGAGTGAACCCAGTCGAACCCCACCAGGCCGCATCAGTCCCACGAATACCCGCTACCCGAAAAATCCTTGGCACAGCGGGCAGGAAAGCTATGCTCACGGGTATAGAAAATGCGTCATGAATCTCGCCACCGCCATCCCCCGACGGTTCAACACGGGCCTGCCATCGCCATTCAGGGCCTCCATTCGTCATTCCACGGTCCCCTCACACCCCGTCCCCCCTCCACGTCCAGGGCATCCGACCCTGTCCCCCTCGAAAGCAATTTCCTAGCAGCCTTAAGCTCAGTAAGGTAAAAGACGCGTCAGTTATCACGCCAAATGAGCCACGAACCAGGAAAGCAAGGAATCGCCGATCCCGAGGCACTCGACCCATCTTCCATGCCGATTGAGACCGCCATGCAGAAGGAATTGACGCAAATACTGCAACAACTCTCCGCTCACCAAGTTGGTCTCAAGACACAGATCGAAAGGTTATTTGCTGAGCAGGCCAATGCCACTGCCAATGCTTTGACAGCGCACGATCGCGATCCAATCACCAACAGCCTGGGCGAATATGCCGGTGCGGTGGCACAGCTCACGGATTTCGGCAGCCATAGAGCGGCAGAAGCGGCCTACCTCGATAGTGAGGAGCGCTACCGAACCCTCTTCGAGAATGCTGGAGATGGCATTCTGATCTTGGAAGGGAATCGCTTCATCGACTGTAACGCTCGTAGCCTTGAAATGTTTGGCTGCTCCAAACGCGAGGACATCATTGGCTTCCCACCATACAAATTCTCCCCAGCCAAGCAGCCCAACGGCCGCAATTCCATTGAGTTCTCCATCGAAAAAATCTCATCGGCCCTTTCAGGCCTGCCACAGTTTTTTGAATGGCTACACACCAAACTGGATGGCACTCCCTTGCCGACTGAGGTAACGCTCAATAAAGTCGAAAGTGGTGGCAGGGTGCTTCTGCAAGCCATCGTTCGCGACATTACTGAGCGCAGACAAACTGAACTCGCCCTCAAAGATTCCGTTGCCTTCAACCATAGCTTGATCAGCTCCATGAATGACGGATTTGCCGTGCTCGACGCACAAGGCATTCATGTTGGGGCCAATCCTGCGCTCTGTCGCATGACAGGTTTCTCTCAAGAAGAACTCATTGGCGCCGCCCCGCCATTCCCCTACTGGCCTCCTGACGAACATGAGATCATTAACGCCGCCTTCGTGGAGACCCTGAATGGAAACTTCAGGGATTTCGAATTGAACTTTCAGCGCAAATCGGGGGAACGATTCCCCGTGATGATAAGCCCGTCCTGCGTCCAAAATAGCAACGGGGAAATGGTTAACTTTCTGGCCACCGTCAAAGACATCACGGCCAGAAAGCAAGCCGAGACGACCTTGGCTCACACGATCGACATGCTCAAACGCACGGGTGAGATAGCGAAAGTCGGGGGTTGGGAACTGGATCTCAATCCCCAAAAACTTTTCTGGTCATTGGAAACCTGCATCCTGTTCGACGTCGAATCCCTTTCTGCCCCGACATTGGAAGATGCGATTGCCTTCTACGCCCCGGAAGGACGGGCAAAAATCACCGCCGCCGTGCAGGCCGCCATCAATCATGGCACGCCTTATGACCTCGAATTGAAGGTCGTGAGCGCGCGCGGGCGGACCTTTTGGGCTCGCTCTCAGGGATCCCCTGTGATCGAAAACGAAGTCGTCGTCAAATTGATCGGCACCTTTCAAGATATCGACGAGCGAAAACAGGCAGAAATGAAGTATCTGAGAGAACTCCGGTTTAACGAAACCTTGGTGGATCACACTTCAGCAATCATTGTTCTGCTAGATGGCCAGGGAAACATGGTTCACGTCAACCAGGCCACCGTCGACATCCTGGGATTCAGTCGCGAAGAACTCCTCGGCAAGACCCCGTGGGCCGTCGGCATTATGAGTCAGGAAGTAAAAGTCCGCGAAATCGAAAGACTTCAATCGCTTCTCAAAGGTGGCTCCAACCCACCAAGGGAAACCATACTCAAAGACAAAAAAGGTGAAGATCATCTGTTCTCACTCTCCAGTATTTCCAGTCGATCTTCTGACGGCAGCATTGACCGCATCATCGTTACAGGGACCGATCTAACCGAGCGCAGCCGCCTCCAAAAAGAACTTCTCAACGTCTCCGAACAGGAACAGGCAAGAATCGGACACAATCTTCATGATGGTGTTGGTCAAACTTTGACCGGAGTTGCAAGTCTCATGTCTGCACTCGAATTCGAACTCGGAGATGCCCATCGCGATAGTGTCGTGCGCATTCGCGAACTTGTCAGTGATGCAATACAAGAAGTTCGCCGCATGTCACACGGCCTCTCCCCTTCCGCAGTAAAGAACCGTGGACTTGAAGGCGCCCTCGAGTTGCTAGCTGAGACGATCCGAATCAATCACCGCACTTCTTGCGAGTTCAAAATGGATCCTGGAATTGCGATCGACGACCTCGAAAAGGAAACTCATATTTATCGCATTGCGCAAGAAGCCTGTAACAATGCCATTCGCCACGGTAAACCAACGAAGATCACGATTTCTCTTCTCATGCTCAGAGATCGCGAATGCGTCCTGAAAATCGAAAATGATGGTTCCAAACTCGTGAAATCACCAGACGCTGGCATAGGTCTTGAGATCATGGACTATCGAGCCAATCTGATTGGGGGCACCCTCAAAATCAATTCCACAGGCAGTCGCGGGGTGACG
>JBIIUD010000157.1:0-6478 GCA_044340175.1 Verrucomicrobiaceae bacterium | reverse complement strand
CGACCGCATCCTGCACGACGACGGTGCCCGCCTTGAAATCCGCCGCCCCGAGCCCATCCGCCAGGCCTGCACCGCCCGCACGGCCGCCCAAGTGACCTCCATGCTGGAAAAAGCCGTCACCGAAGGCACGGGCAGCCGCGCCGCGATCGAGGGCCTCCGCGTCGCAGGCAAAACTGGCACCCGCCGCGTCTTTGACCCGAAGACCAAGACCTACAGGGACGACCAATACCTCGTCTCCTTCGCCGGTTTTGCCCCAGCGGAGCGTCCCCGCGTCGCCTGTGTCGTCGCCGTTGATAACCCCAAAGCCATCACCACCAAAGCCATCCGCGGTGGTCTCATCGCCGCCCCCCTCTTTGCCGAACTTGTCAGCACCGCCCTGGACCATCTCGAAGTTCGTGTCGAACACACTGAGAAAGTCGTAGCTCAACAGCCCAATCAAGAGAAAGGAGGGAGCCACTAAATGACTTTACGCGACCTCCTCCCCCATCTCGACGCCCCTGCCGCCAGCGGCTCCCCTGACACCGTCATCACCGCCCTCGCCTACGACTCGCGGCTCGTTACCCCAGGCACCGCCTTCTTTGCCCTGCGCGGCAGTTCAGCGGATGGCAATCGCTTCATCAGCACCGCCATCAGTGCAGGAGCCTCCGTCATCGTCTCAGAGCAGGCCCCAGAGGCAGGCACCCGTGTGCCTTGGATCCACGTTCGCCATGCCCGCATCGCCCTGGCACAGGCTGCCTCCGCCTTTTACCTTCACCCTGCTCGCCAGCTCAAGCTTTCCGGCGTCACCGGCACCAATGGTAAGACCACCACGGCCTACATTCTTCATCACCTGCTCAATGCGGGTCAACTCCGCGCAGGCCTCATCGGCACCCTCTTCTACGACCTCGGCACCGAGCAGCGTCCCGCCACCCACACCACCCCAGAGAGCCTGGAGATGCAGCAACTCCTCTCCCAAATGCTCATCAACGGCTGCCGCGCCTGCGCCATGGAGGTCTCCTCCCATGCGCTCGACCAGGAACGCGCCCATGGCCTGCCCTTCGAGACCGCCATCTTTACCAATCTCACCCAGGACCACCTCGACTATCACGGCACGATGGAGAAATACTTCGCTGCCAAAGTGAAGCTGTTTGAAATCGTCGCCGCACAAAGCCACGGCCACCTCATCATCAACAGTGACGACCTCTGGGGCCGAAAAATCATCACCCGTTACGAGTCCACCGGTCGTGTCATCAGGTTCGGTTACGGCGTGCAAAATGACTACCGCGCGGTCAACGTCCGCAGTGATCTCACCGGCACTTCCTTTGAGCTAGAATTCAAAGGCCGCAGCTTCCTCATCCGCCTCCCTTACATTGGTGACTTCAACGTTTACAATGCTCTGGGTGCCCTTGCGGCAGCCCATCTCATGGGCCTGAACCTGCGCGAGACAATCCAGAACCTGCGCACCGCTCCGCAAGTCCCAGGCCGCCTGGAGCGCGTTAGTGACCAGGGACGCTTCCATGTTTATGTCGATTACGCGCATACCCCAGATGCTCTCGACAACGTTCTCCGCACCCTGCGCGCCCTGAAGCCCAATCGCATCATCACCGTCTTCGGTTGCGGAGGCGACCGTGACCGCACCAAGCGCCGTTTAATGGCGGCGGCGGCCGAGAAAGGAAGCGACATCTGCGTCCTCACCTCCGACAATCCACGCACCGAGGACCCCGCCACCATCATCGCCGATGCCGCCGCTGGTTTCAGCCGCAATGCGCGCGCCGCCAAGATCATCGACCGCCGCCAAGCGATCCAGACCGCCCTCGAAGGTGCCCTGGAGGGCGACATCGTCCTCATCGCAGGCAAAGGCCACGAGGACTATCAAGACATCCAAGGCGTCAAGCATCCCTTTGATGACCGCAAAATCGCCCGCCAAACACTGCAGCGCATGCGCGAACTCAAAGCCGAAGCCGCCATTGAGGCCGAGATCGAAGCCGAACGTGACTCCTTCAACTAACCCATCCCCCCAAACCACTGACCACTGACCACTGATTACTCAGTCCCCCCTTCCCCCATGCGCCCCATCAGCCTCCAGACCCTCGCCGAATTTGCTTGCGGCCGCCTCCTCCAGGGAGACGGCAAGCAACTCGTCACTCAGGTCAGCACTGACTCGCGGCGCATCACAAAGGGAGACGTCTTCATTGCGCTCAAAGGTGAGCGCTTTGACGCCCACGACTACGCCATGCAAGTCGCCGCCGCCGGGGCCAGTGCCATTATTGTCAGCCAACCCATTGCGGATGTCCCCTGCGCCGTCATCCAAGTGCATGACACCCTGCTGGCCCTGCAAAACCTCGCCCGAGCCTACCGCGTCCAGCATCAACCGCTCGTCGTCGCATTGACCGGTAGCAATGGCAAGACCTCCACCAAAGACCTCACCAGTGCTGTGCTCAGCCGCCAATTCCCTTTGTTTGCCACCCGGGGAAATCTCAACAACCACATCGGCCTACCTTTGACCCTGCTCTCCCTCAAAGACGAGCACACCTGTGTTGTCACGGAAATGGGCATGAACCACGCCGGCGAAATCAAGACTCTGGTGGACATTGCCCACCCAAATGCCGCCATCCTCACGAACTGCGGCACAGCCCACATCGAGCACCTCGGCTCCCGCGAAAACATCGCTTGGGAAAAGGCGACTTTGCCCGTTGGCATCCCCGCCAGCGGTCATGTCGTCCTCAATGCTAACGACGACTACACCGACCGCATCACCCGCCTCTGCCAAGCCCGCGTCATGACTGCAGGCATTGGCTGTGGGGACGTCTCCGCGCAGGACCTCGTCGCCTCCGCCACCGGCACCACCTTCACCCTCGACTTCTCCGGCACACGCCTCAAAGCCCACCTTCCCCTGCTGGGCCGTCATATGGTGGGAAATGCCGCCCTCGCCGCCGCCATGGGCTTCTGTCTCGCCATGGATCCCGAGACCATCGTCGACGCCCTCGAAACCGCCCAACTCTCCGGCGGACGTCTTGAGCCCAAAGTCATCGCTGGCATCCAGTTCCTCGACGACTCCTACAACGCCAATCCCGACTCCATGATCGCCGGATTGCAAACCCTCGCCGAGACCGCCGCCACCCGCCGCTTCGCCGTTCTCGGAGCCATGGGTGAACTCGGCCCCCACGCGGCCTCCGGTCATGATCAGGTGGGCGAATTCGCCGCCACGCTGGGCCTCGATGGCGTCTTCACCGTAGGCAATGCAGACGCCGCACGCATCAGCGAAGCCGCACGTGCCTCCGCCCGCACCGCCATCGCCCACTTCCCTGACCACGCTGCCTGCGCCGCGCATCTTCGGGAGCTCCTGCTCCCTGGAGACCTCGTCCTGCTCAAAGGCAGCCGTTCCTCCGCCATGGAGAAAATCCTCACCCACTTCACCAACGCTTCTGCATGATCTACTGGCTCTATGAGTATCGCGAGCTGTTCTCTTCCGAGGGCGGACTGCTCTACAAGGTCCTCAATATCTTCAAATACCACACCTTCCGGGCTGGCGGCGCGGCGCTCACTGCATTCATCCTGTCTATCCTTCTGGGAGACCGCCTCATCCGCAAACTCATCTCTTTGAAGATCGGCCAGCCCATCCGCACCGCAGAGGAAGTCAACAAACTGTTCGAACTCCATGGCAAAAAAGCAGGCACCCCCACCATGGGCGGCATCCTCATCCTCGGTGCCGTGGTCGTCTCCACCCTGCTCTGGGCCAAATGGGACAATGTCCTCGTCTGGACCGTGCTGTTCACCACCGTCGGCCTCGGTTTGCTTGGCTTTTATGACGACTATTTGAAGATCAGCAAAAAGAACTCCAAAGGCGTCTCCGCCCGCCTGAAGCTCGCTTGGCAGGGTGGCGTCGCCGTCATCGCGGGCGTGCTGTTTGCCTACGTCGCCAAAGATGCCGCCATCCTGAGAGAGTTTCACCTCCCCTTCTTCAAAAATGCCATCGTCAGCGACATGAGCTACTTCGCTGTGCCGTTCTTCGCCATCATCATTGTCGGCGCGTCCAATGCCGTGAACCTCACGGATGGACTCGACGGCCTCGCCACCGGCTGCGCTCTCACCACCACCCTCGCCTACGCCGGACTCGGTTATGTTTGCGGCAACGCCCTTTACTCCAGCTACCTCGATGTACCCCACATCCCGAACGCCGCCGAACTGCCCATCATCGCGATGGCCCTCGCCGGAGCCTGCCTCGGCTTCCTCTGGTTCAATGCTCACCCCGCGAAGATGTTCATGGGCGACACCGGCTCACTTGCCATCGGCGGCTGCATCGCAGCGATCGCGATTGGCTGCAAGCAAGAGATCATTCTGGTCGTCATCGGCGGCGTCTTTGTCATGGAGGCCATGAGCGTCATCATCCAGGTCTGGAGCTTCAAAACCCGCGGCAAACGTGTCTTCCGCATGGCCCCCATCCACCACCACTTCGAACTCGAAGATCCGAAAGGGCAGAAGTGGCACGAAAACCAAGTCATCGTCCGCTTCTGGATCCTCTCCATCATCTTCGCCCTCCTCGGCCTCGCCTCCCTCAAAATCCGCTGACCACTGACCACTGATTACTGATTACTGATTCCCACCCCATGCCTCGCCTCGACCATCAACGCATCGCCCTCCTCGGCGCCGGACGCTCCGGCCTCGCCGCGGCTCGGCTTGCGCGCGTCCATGGCGCTGAAGTCACGGTCTTCGACACCGGCTCCGCCAACGAACTCAAATCCAAGCTGGCCGCCCTCGACGCCGACGCTATCCCCTACGTCATCGACCAAGCCGCCCGCGACCTCCACGTCAACCCCGGCCAATTTGACCTTTGCATCACCAGCCCCGGCATTGACGCCTCCTGGCCTCTGCCTCAGAAATTCATCAACGCTGGTGTCCCCTTCACTGGCGAAACCGAATTCGCCTTCACTTTCTGTGACACGCCCATCATCGCCATCACCGGCACCAACGGCAAGAGCACCTGCACCGAACTCATCGCCAACATCCTCAATGGCTCCTGCCTGCGCTCGCTCCCTTGCGGCAACCACGGCATCCCTCTCTCCGAGGTCCTCACCTCCGGCCAGACCTACGATGTCCTCTCCCTCGAGATCAGCTCCTTCCAACTCGAAACCATCGACACCTTCCGCCCCCGTGTTGGCATCTGGTTGAACTTCGCGGATGACCATCTCGACCGCTACCCCGATCGCGAAACCTACTTCGCCTCCAAAGCCCGCCTCTTTGAAAACATGACCCCTGACGACCTCGCCGTCGTCCTCGCAGGCGCGTCCTTCCCCACCAGAGCGGCCCGCCCCGTCACCTTTTCCGCCTTCGGCCTTCCTGCCGACTTCACTTACAGTGACGGCACCTTCTTCGCCCACGGCACCGCCTTCGGCAGCAGCTCAGACTTAAAACTCCTCGGCCGCCACAACATGGAGAACGTCCTCGCCGCCCTCATCGCCTGTTCCGAGTTTGGCATCGCCCCTGCCGCAGGCCTGGAAGCCCTGAAGTCCTATGGCGTCCCCCCGCACCGTTGCGAACTCGTGCGTGATCTCGACTCCCGCCGCTACATCAACGACTCCAAAGCCACCAACGTCCACGCCGTCTGCGCCTGCATCCGCGCCCTGGATGAAACCGTCGTCCTGATCGCTGGCGGCCTCGACAAAAACCTCGACTACACCCCTCTCCGTGACCTCGTCCCTGGCCGCGTCCGCGCCATGGTTACCATCGGCACCATCGCCGAGTCCCTGAAGACCCAGTTCGAAGACCTTATCCCTTGTCAGACCGCCCCAGACATGCCCAGCGCTGTCGCCCAAGCCCGCGCTCTTTCCCAGCCCGGAGATGCCATCGTCCTCTCCCCCACCACTTCATCCTTCGACATGTTCAGCGGCTACGCCGAGCGCGGTAATGTCTTCCGCACCGCCGTTCTCGCCCTCGCCTAAAACCCCATCCTCTCTCCAACACTCCGACAACACCCATACCCAGACCCATACCCACAATGAGCACACCCAAAAAGAAAAACAAAGGCACCGAACTCCTGGACAACCTCCTCGGCGGTGAGCGCCGCCGTCACCAAGTCGCCATGATCACCGAAGAAGGTGAATGGAACCAGCACGAGTCAAACAGCGGCATGGCCCGCGTCTTCGTCGTCATGCTGCTCGTCCACGTTGTCCTCATCGGCAGCATCATCGTCTATGACTTCATCGGCACCGAAGAGACCCAAGCCGCCCCCGCGCCGGTCGTCAGCAAGACTCCGACCACGGACCCCCATGAACTGGCCAGCACCCCCGTGCAGAGCAGCCTTCCCACCGCTGCCGCGACCGCTGTCACCGCCACCTCTGACATCCCCGCCAGCGGCGAGTATGAAGTCAAATCAGGTGATTCCCTCCCCAAAATCGCCGCCGGCCAGGGCGTCGATCTCCAAGACCTCATCGCTCTCAACAACCTCGACCAAGAAAACGTCGAACTCACCCCCCTCACCATCCTGAAACTCCCGGCGCGC
>JBIIUD010000156.1:0-6501 GCA_044340175.1 Verrucomicrobiaceae bacterium | reverse complement strand
CGTGCGTTTCATCGAGATTGCTTCCGGTGTGCAGTGGGACCACCACAATCGCTTGCGCGAGCAGCTTGCGACGAATTGTGCGGCCACCGACCAGCCCATCGCTGCGCTGCTGACGGATCTCAAAGCGCGTGGTTTGCTGAAGGACACGCTCGTCGTGTGGGCGGGCGAGTTTGGTCGCACGCCTTATGCGCAGAGCGGCGACGGGCGCGACCACAATCACAAAGGTTACTCCATCTGGATGGCGGGCGGCGGGGTGAAGGGCGGCTTGCGCTATGGTTCCACCGACGAGATCGGCTACAAAGCCGTGCAGGATGCCATGCACATTCATGACTGGCATGCGACTGTGCTGCATCTGCTGGGGCTCGATCACACCCGTCTCACCTACAACTATGGAGGACGGAATTTCCGACTCACCAATGTCAGTGGTGAGGTGGCCAAGGGGATCTTGGCGTAGCGTCGTGTCAATCGCGTGGGGCAACCCTGCCGGGCGACCGAGCCGGTCGCTCCACGTTAACCGATCCGGCGCAGCACGCGGACGCGTTCGCGGCCTTGGCGTCCGACGAAGGAGTTTTCCGGCACGTAGTCCGCGAGGATCTCGAAGTCATTGGCAAAGAGCGCATCGAGTGCTTCGACGGGCAGGGCGAAGGGCGGGCCGGACTCGCCGGGGTCGAGGTCGGGGTTGATGTACCACACGCCGGTGATTTGGCCGTTGGGCTGCAAAGCGGCGCGTACTCCGGCGGCGTAAAGCGGGCGCAGTTCAGGGGGCATGCCGCTGAGACAGGTGTGCTCGATGACGACATCAAAGGTGCCTCTCAGTTCAGGGGCCAGGTCAAAGAGATCACCCTCCAGGAAGCGGGCGGCATGATGAGGGTAGCTACGCTTGGCGAGAGCGACCGCGCTCGGGGCGATGTCGAGTCCGGTCACATCAAGGCCTGCGTCTGCCAGCGCGGCGACGTCGTGTCCAGGACCGCAGCCGATGACCAACACGCGGCCCACGAGCGGACGCTGGGTGATTTCAGTCAGCAGCGGTGGTGAGGGATGACCGTGGTCCCACGGGGTTTCACCTTGAACGTAACAGGATTCCCAATCGATTTTCATGCAGGGCACTCCTACCTGACCCAGGGCAAAAGGCCAGCGACAGATTTGCCTGCTGCTGGCGATGCCATGCTCACCGGATGTGGCGGGTGGCGTGGCTGAAGTAGCGCTCGGTGATGGTGTCGGAGAGCTTTTGCAGTCCCTTGTCCAGGGCGTCGCACAGGGCGGTGTGGTTTTGCACCAGCAGAGTGGTGGGTTGGTCGGCCAGTTTGGACAGGGGGAAGGCGAGCAATTGGCCCTGGAGTTCGTCCGTGAGGGCTTTTTCCGCGCCATTGGTGGCGGAGGTGCTGTCCACGGGCAGGTGGCGGCTGAGTTGGGCGAGTTTTTTGAGTTGGTAGGCGATGGAACGCGGGTTGATCTCCTCTAGCAGCAGCAGATGGATGGTGTGCGCCAGCGCAGGTCGCGCGTAGTGAAACCTGCGGTAGGTCATGGTGCTGTCAAAGATGTCCAGCAGCGGCGGCAGGACGGTTTCATCCTGCCCTGCCAGAGTGACGGCGGCGCTGAGGACTTCGGCTGAGTGCGTGGCGCGCTCGAGGCGGCGGCCGAACTCTAAGAAGCGCCAGCCATGACCGCGGGTGACGTTTTCCAGGTGCATGCCGCCAAAGGCGGCCAGATCCAGGACCAGTGTGTCCAGGGTGGCCTGGGCGGTGGTGGTGATGAAGGCTCCGGCAGGCATGCGTGCGTCCCGCTCCATGCGGTGGATCAAGCGCCAGGTGTCATCCGAGAGGCGATCGCGTGCGGAAGAGGCGTTGAATTTGATGCGGGACAGCAGGTCAGGCAGACTGCCGGGGTGGCTGGCGTCCCGCATCAGGTTCGGCAAATGGGTTTGCAGGCTGGCGGCAGTGGCCGGGATGAGGTTGATGGCGCTGAGCAGCGTCAGGCAGGAGGAGGCTTCTCGGCTCTGGGCGTCTGAGCGCTCCCCGGAGATGCGTTGCAGGGAGACCCGCAGCAGGCGCACGGTCTGATCCAGGCGCTCCGTGTAGCGGCCGAGCCAGTAGAGGTGATCGGCAGCACGGCTGGGCACACCGCTGGGGGGCATCGCCGGACGCAGCAGTGTCGGCGTAGGCGGGGGTGCTGGCGCGGGCTGGATGGGCTGGGGAGAGACCACCCAGGTGTCCTTGCTGATGCCGCCCGAGCGCATGGTGACCACCCAGCGATCCGGTTCTGGACTGACCCGTGATAGGCCGCCGGGCAGGAAGTTGAATTTGCCGTCTTCCTGGGCCAGCCCCAGGCTGCGCCAGACCAGGGCGCGAGGCTGAATCTGGCCGCGCACCAGGGTCGGGGCGGTGGAAAGTGTGAGCCGTTCCTGAGCGATCCAGTCCTGCGGTGCGGCGCGCAGGCGATCCAGCATCTTGGCTAGGTCGGCGCGGCTGAGGTCGTCGAGGAAGATCGGGTCGCGCGCTCCCCGGGCGAAGGCTGGCTTCAGGACCCAGCGGGTGGGCGCATCGAGCACGCGTTGCAGTTCCCGCTGCTGGCCACACCACCAGGTGGTGACGGAACCCATGAGGAGGTTTTCCCCGAGCAGGGTGCGGCAGATGCGTGGTAGGAAAGGATTCAGTGCGGGGGTCTCCACCAGACTGGTGCCCAGACCGTTGGCCAAGGTGACGCTGCCGGAGCGCCAGGCCTCGGTGAGCCCTGGGATGCCGAGCTCGGATGCACCCCGGATTTCCAGTGGGTCGCAGTCCACGTCGTCAATGTGGCGCAGCAGCACGTCCACGCGCTTCAGGCCCTCCAGTGTCTTCAGCCAGAGACGGCGATCGCGCACGGTAAGGTCCGCGCACTCGACCAGGGGGAAGCCCAGGTGGCGGGCTTTGTAGGCGTGCTCAAAGTAGGTCTCGTGGCGAGGACCCGGTGTCAGCATCAGGATGCCCGCCGCGCCGCGCCGCGCCTGTGGGGAGAGTCCGCGCAGGGTCTCCCGCATCAGGTCAAAGTAGTCGGTGATGCGGCGCACGTGGGAGGTGTGGAATTCCTCCTGAAAGACTTGGCCCAGAATGGCCCGATTTTCCAAAGTGTAACCATGGGCGCTGGGGCTCTGGGTGCGGTCCGCCAGGATGATCCAGTGACCGGAGGGCGCGCGAATGAGATCGCACCCATAAAGATTGATGAACCGGCCCCCGGGCGGATTGACCCCGCACACCGGGCGCACAAAGCCGGGGTTGGCATAAACGAGCTGGGCGGGCAGTAGGTTCTCTTTGATGAGCCTCTGCGGACCGTAGAGATCCTGCAGGATCAGCTCCAGCAGTCGGACCCGCTGGGACAGCGCTGTGGTGACGGTTTGAAAATCTGCAGCCGAGACCAGCAGTGGGATCAGGTCCAGCATCCACGGGCGGCTGGTGCCAAGAGCGTCTTCAAAGACATTGTAGGTGACCCCATGGTCATAAAGCAAGTGCTGAACCGTCTCGGCGCGCCCAGCCAAGTCTGCCGGGGAGCACTGCTCCAGAAAGCTGGCAAAGGTGCGCCAGTGCGGGCGGACGGAGCCGTCCGCCAGCATCATCTCATCATAAACGCCTGCCGCAGGCACATACGGCCCCCGAACCGCCGGCGGCTGGCCATTGCTGGGAGCCGGAGGTTGCGACTGAGATTGGGACTGCGTCATGGGTGGGAGAGGCTCTGACCGTCGATGAACGGCATTGACCATGGTGATAACAGGATCAATGCCAAGCAGCTTTTCGTTTTTCCGAGACCAGGAGCCACAACAAAGCACTCGCATCTGAGAACGAACCGCCTACTCTCGGCGATGCCTTTTCAAGCTCTCGGTCTGCAACTTCCCATCCTTCAAGCCATCCAGGAGGCGGGTTACACCGAACCCACGCCCATCCAAGCGGCTGCCATCCCGCCGATTGTGGCCGGGCAGGATGTGATTGGCATCGCGCAGACGGGCACGGGCAAGACCGCCGCCTTCACGCTGCCCATTTTGTCCCAACTGGCAGCGTCCCCTGCTCCAGCGGGGCAGCGGCGCGTGACTCGGGTGCTGGTGCTGGCCCCGACGCGGGAGCTGGTGGCGCAGATCGAGGAAAACGTGGCGGCTTATGCCAAGCACTTGCCGCTGCGGGTGGCGCGCATCTTTGGCGGGGTGGGGGAGCGGCCTCAAATCGAGGCCTTGAAAGCCGGCGCGGACATCGTCATCGCCACGCCAGGTCGGCTGCTGGACCTGATGGGGCAGGGCTACGGAGATTTCTGGCAATTGAAGCACTTGGTGCTGGATGAGGCGGACCGGATGCTGGACATGGGCTTCCTGCCCGCCATCAAGCGCGTGGTGAAGGCGCTGCCGCAGGCGCGCCAGACGCTGCTGTTTTCCGCCACGCTTTCACGCGAGATCGAGGACCTGACACACGCCTTTCAGAAATCGCCCAAGACGGTGCAGATCGGACGCCGATCCAACCCAGCGGAAACGGTGACACAGATGGTCTATGAGGTGCCGAAGCACCTCAAACTGGGCCTGCTGAGCCACCTGCTGGAGGATCAATCCCTGAACATGGTGCTGGTTTTCTCCCGCACCAAGCACGGCGCGGATAAGATCGCCCGGCGGCTGGAGGCCGGAGGGGTGAAATGCGCGACTTTGCACGCGAATCGCTCCCAGAATCAGCGACTGCGCGCGCTGGCCGATTTCAAATCCGGCGCGGTGCGGGTGCTGGTGGCCACGGACATCGCGGCACGTGGAATTGATGTCGATGGCATTTCCCATGTGGTGAACTTTGATTTCCCCATGCACGCGGAAGACTACGTGCACCGCATCGGCCGGACCGGTCGGGCGCAGGCGATTGGAGACGCGATCAGTTTTGTCAGCGAGGACGACCATGGAGCGCTGCGCAGCTTGGAGAAATTCATTGGCCGCGGTTTGGTGCGGAAGAATGCGGAAGGGTTCGATTACAATGCCAAAGCCACCGTGGTGCCCGCGCAGGAAAAAGAGACCCCACGCTACGTGGACCCCCGCGCCCGCCGCCCCAGTGGTGGGGGTGCAGGTGGTGGTGGCGGAGGAGGCGGACGCGGCCGGGGTCAAGGACGCAGCAGCCAGGGCGGACAGCCTGGAGGACAGCGCAGTTCCGAAGGCCAAGACCGCCGCAGTGGCCCGCCCCGGGGGCGGTGACGGATGTCTCTTTCATAGGGCGGTTAACGCGCAGGAGTTGCCCCTTTTTAAAAGGTGCCCGCAACTCGACAGATCAGGCCTCAGCATGACGTCCGGAAGGTCGCTCTCGATTTCCACGGCCACGTTTCAAAGACCCCGCAAGTCGCCCCCCCGTTGCCTACACGCCCCAAGCCCGAATCGATATCCCCACTCCCATCAAGGTGAAAGATTTTTCAGTTTTCTTAACCATTTCGATATGTTCCCACGCCATATCGGTTGCACTGGAAAACCAAATATTCAAAGTTACTGAATCTTTTGAGGGGTCAGACAAAACTCAAAAGGCCTTGCCATTCCAAGCCTCCAGCCTCATCGTTCTGCTGAGTTGAAGATGCAAATATCGCCTGTGGCGATACTAAAGTACACTAATAACACTGTTCTCTCAGAAAATGCCCATCCTACACGTCCAAGGTGATTTGCTAGATCAAGACGTCGAGGTGATCGTCAACGCCTGGAATCGGAATCTCATTCCTTGGTGGCTTCTATTGCCTCAAGGCATATCGGGAGCGATCAAGAAGCGTGGCGGACTTGCACCCTTCAAAGAGCTCAGGAAGTTTGGCGTTTTGCCTCTTGGTGGTGCAGCAGTGACGGGTGCTGGTAGGCTCCCCTTCAAGGCCATTATCCATGTTGCTGGGATCGGGCATAGTTGGAGATCATCAGAGGCATCGATTCGTGGATCGGTGAGGTCGGCCATATCCAAGGCCGAAGAGCATGGCTTCAAGTCACTCGGGTTTCCCTTGATTGGCGCAGGAACTGGCGGCGGAAGTCCTGACAAGGTCGAGGGAATGATTCGCGAGGAGATTGAACGCTCTGGATACACTGGGCGTGCAGTGATCGTCCGCTACACCAAAAAGAGGAGAGAACAAGTCGTGCCTCCTAACGGGCCATAAGCTATTCAATATCGATCCATTTTCCATCCAATCACTCCCGTAGGAGCACTCTAACGTTCTGCCAGGAAATGATCCGCGATGAAATGTAATCCTGACGACATCCTCGATCTGCATTCGAAGATTTTCTCCGGAGGGATTGCTGATGGGTTCTACTTCGGCGGTTGGGACCAGTATCCAAGGCTTGCGGCGGGACTTCGCGAAATCGGAGCGACGAAATCGGCGGAAGTAATTGAGCGACTTCTAGCGTGGCTCGAACCACATTTTGCCCAAGGAGCATAATAAGATAGCGGATAAAATAAGTTGACGCGTGGGCGGACTCGGTGGAAGATTTTTTCCTGATGAAGACCAAGACGAAGATGCGCGCGATGGAGGATGATTCGGTGGAGGGCAATG